>JBAUUA010001099.1:0-13172 GCA_049582465.1 Bradyrhizobium sp.
ACACCATCGCGGCGCGCGTGCTCGCCTGCGCGTCATGTCATGGCGCCGAGGGCGAGGGCACCGGCGACGATTACTTTCCGCGCCTTGCGGGCAAGCCCGCGGGCTATCTCTACAATCAGCTGGTCGCATTCAAGGACGCGCGACGCAGATACCCGCCGATGAACTACCTGCTGGAATTTCTGCCCGACGCCTATCTGAAGGAGATCGCGGAGCATTTTGCCTCGCTGCGGCCGCCCTTTCCCACGCCGGCGGTGCCCGTGGTCAGCAACGAAATCCTGGCGCGCGGCGAATCGTTGGTGACGCATGGCGATCCCCAGCGGGGGCTTCCGGCGTGTGCGGGTTGCCACGGCCCGGCTTTCACCGGGATGGAGCCCGCCATTCCCGGTCTGCTCGGCCTGCGCGCCAGCTACATCAGCGCGCAGCTCGGGGCCTGGCGTTACGGCACGCGGACTGCCGCCGCCCCCGACTGCATGCAGATCGTCGCCGGACTTCTGACCGAGAACGATGTGAAGGCGATCGCCGCGTGGCTGTCGTCGCGTCCGGCACCCGCCGACCCCGCGTCCGCGCCGCGCGGCACTTTCAAGATGCCGCTCGCCTGCGGCAGCGAACCGAACTGAGGGGGATGTCGTGCCGATGCCGCCAACCCTGAAAGCGCTGCACTGGTTGCTTCTCTGGTCGTGCCTGTCGATCGGCGCGCCCGCGGCGGTCGCGCAACAGGCGGCGGCGCCGGACAACGCCGCCATCCTCGCCAAGGGCGAATATCTCGCGCGTGCCGGCGATTGCATCGCCTGCCACACGGCGCCGGAGGGCAAGCTGTTCGCCGGCGGGCTCGCCATGAAGACGCCGTTCGGCACGCTCTACACCTCGAACATCACGCCCGATCCGCAAACCGGGATCGGAACGTGGACCGCCGATCAGTTCTATTCGATGATGCACAGCGGGCGCTTTCCCGATGGCGGGCTGGTCTATCCGGCGATGCCGTTTGCCTCCTACACCAAGGTGACGCGCGCCGACAGCGATGCCATCTTCGCCTACCTCAAATCGATCGCACCGGTGCGTCAGCCCAACCGTCCGCATGACCTGCGCTTTCCCTACAGCAACCGCTCGCTGATCATCGGATGGCGCACGCTGTTTTTCAAAGAGGGCGAATACAAGCCCGACCCCTCCAAATCGGCGGACTGGAATCGCGGCGCCTATCTGGTCGAAGGTCTCGGCCATTGCGGGATGTGCCACACCGCCATCAACGCGCTCGGCGGCAGCTCGGACTCGCAGGCCTTCGAGGGCGGGCTGATTCCGATGCAGAATTGGTATGCGCCTTCGCTTACCTCGAACAAGGAGGCGGGCCTCGGCGACTGGAACATCCAGGAGATTTCCGAGCTGCTACGCACCGGCACGTCCAGCCGCGGCGCGGTGTACGGGCCGATGGCCGAGGTGGTTTATAACAGCCTGCAATATCTCAGCGACGACGACACCCGCGCGATGGCGGTCTACCTGAAGAGCCTCGCGCAGGGGACTTCGCCGGAAAAGCCCTCGACGCCGCTGCCCTCAGCCGAAAGCAGCCTGCTGCTCAGCCTCGGAAAGACGATCTATGATCGGCAATGCGCCAGCTGCCATGGCGCGGCGGGGCAGGGCATGGCGCCGGACTATCCGCCGCTCGCCGGCAATCAGTCGATCGAAATGGCATCCGCGGTCAACGCGATCCGGATGGTGCTCAATGGCGGCTATCCGCCGGGCACCGTCGGCAACCCGAGGCCCTATGGCATGCCGCCATTCGCACAGCGGCTGTCTGACAACGATGTCGCCGCCGTCGTCACCTATATCCGCACTTCCTGGGGCAACCGCGGCGATCCGGTCTCGGCGCGGCAAGCCAACGAACTTCGCGCCGTAACACCGAACTGAGGCGCCCGTCATGATCAACTCACCGCCGCCGCCCGCCACAAGCTCCGAGAGTGAGGCCATCGACGCCATCGTCCGTTCCGGTCCGCGCGGCGCGCTCGCGGTCGCGGGGATTGCGACGGCGGTCGTCGTCGCGCTGTGGTTTGCATTCTATCTGCTGGTGTTCCTGCCGCGCGGAGCGGTATCATGACGAAAGCGGCCGACGATGAGTGCTGAGGAAAATCACGGCGCCGGCGAAACGGTCGCCGCTCGCATCGAGCGGCGATGGGCCGCGCTGTCGATCGCGGTCGTGGGGCTGCTGGTCGGGATGGCCGCCTTTATCGGCATCCATCAGGCCACCATGCCGCAGGGACATGTGGAAACCGCCGATCCCCGCACCTTGCATCTGTCGGGCGAATTCATCGAAAGCAACCTCGGCAGCCAGGTCGAGCCCGACGGCTCGGTGACCGTGCGCGCGATCGGGCAGCAATATTCCTTCACCCCACAATGCGTCGTGGTTCCCGCCGATACGCCGATCACCTTCCGGGCCACCAGCGCCGACGTGGTGCATGGCTTGCTGATCGAGGGCACCAACATCAACACCATGCTGGTGCCGGGATATGTCTCGGTGCTGCAGACCAGTTTCAGGGCGCCGGCCGAACATGTGATGCCCTGTCAGGAATTCTGCGGGCTTGGACATCAGGGCATGTGGGGCAAGGTCAAGGTGGTCGACAAGACGGCCTTCCTCAACATGGCCGCAGCGCGGCGGAGGCTGACCTGTGTTGATTAACAAGCGGCTGATCCTGGCGCATTTCTGGCTCGCCTTCGCGGTATTCGGTCTGGCGCTGCTGCTCGGCGCCTGGCAGATGTTCGTGCGCAGCCCGCTCAACGCATGGCATTTCGATCCGGACTTCTATTACCGCTCCGTCACCGCGCATGGCTCGGCGATGGGCTACGTGTTCCCGACCCTGGTCGCGATGGGTTTTGGCTATGCGATCACGGAGGCCTCGCTGGAGCGGCCGCTGATCGGCGCACGCTGGGCCTGGGCCGGCTTTCTGCTGGTGGCGGTCGGCGCCGTGGTCGCGATGGTGCCGGTGTCGCTGGGATGGGCGTCGGTGCTCTACACTTTCTATCCGCCGATGATCGGTAATCCCTTCTATTACATCGGCGTGGTCATGGTCGTGGTCGGCTCCTGGATCTGGGTCGCGCTGATGTCGATCAACTTCGCGGCCTGGAAGCGGGACAATCCGGACCAGCCGGTGCCGCTCGTGATGTTCGCCAATGTCGCGGGCTCGTATCTCTGGGGCTGGACCGCCGTCGGCGCCGCGCTCGAAATCCTGTTCCAGATCCTGCCGGTCGCGCTCGGGCTTCGCACCACCATCGATGCCGGGCTGGCGCGGGTCTTCTTCTCATGGACGCTGCACGCCATCGTCTATTTCTGGCTGATCCCGACCTATATCGCCTATTACACCATCTTCCCGCGTGCGATCGGCGGCCGGCTCTATAGCGATGCCATGGCGCGGATTTCCTTCATCCTGTTCGTGGTGGTCGCGATGCCGATCGGCGTGCATCACCTTTTCGCCGACCCGCAGGTGGGTGCCGGCTTCAAGTTCATGCATTCGGTGTTCACCGGCCTGGTCGCGCTGCCGACCCTGCTCACGGTGTTCACGATCTGCGCCTCGGCCGAAATCGCAAGCCGCCTGCGCGGCGGCCGCGGTGCGTTCGGCTGGCTCTCGGCGCTGCCCTGGTCCAACCCGATCATGCTGGCGACCGCGCTCTCCCTGGTCATGCTCGGGTTCGGCGGCGCCGGCGGCTTGATCAACATGAGCTATCAGCTCGATTCCACCATCCACAACACGCAGTGGATCACCGGGCACTTTCACCTGATCTTCGGCGGCGCCATCGTGATCATGTATTTCGCCATCGCCTACGATCTGTGGCCGCATCTGACGGGCCGGGCGCTGGACGATTTTGGCTTGATGCGGACCCAGCTCTGGCTGTGGTTCATCGGCATGATCGTGACGACCTTCCCGTGGCATTACGTTGGCATCCTCGGCATGCCGCGCCGCATGGCGTTCTACGACTATGCCGATCCGGCAATCGCAGCACAGGCGCTCCCGGTCTCGATGTCGGTGGTCGGAGCGCTGATTCTTTTGACATCTGGCGTGCTGTTTCTCATCGTCCTGATCCGGGGGCAGATGGCGCCGCGCCGCGAGGCGGGCGCTTACCGGTTCGCCGTGGCCGCGCATACGCCGGCGAGGATGCCGGTGGCGCTGAACAGCTTTGGACTATGGCTCGCTCTGATGATCGGCCTGACCGTCGTCAATTACGGCTTCCCGATCGCGCAATTGATGGTGCTGAAGGGCACCAACGTGCCCGCGGTCTTTGTCGGAGCCGCGCAATGAGCGAACAGAAGCTGTTCTCGGTTCGAAATCCCTGGTTCGTCACCAGCATCGGCGTGACGGTCGCCATCGCCATCGTCGCCGCGCTCTTGGGCCTGATCTGGCTGCCGCTGGCCCAGCCCGAGCTCAAACTGAGCGGAATATGGGATGCCATCTGCAGTGCCGCCGGCGTGCCCCGCGCGGCGCGTGAGGAGCCGTCGCTGCAGCCGGACTTCAAGACCTCGACCGTGGTCATGACGCCGGCGATGCTGCGGCGGAGCGATCCGGTGTCGATCGGGCGAGGGGCCACACTGGCGCAGCGCTGCGCGATCTGCCACGGCCCGCAAGGCGTGAGCGATGCCAATTCGCCCAACCTTGCCGGACAATACGCCGCGGTGACCTACAAGGAACTGAACGATTTCAAGAGCGGCGCGCGGGTCAATGCGGTGATGAGTCCGTTCGCGGCGAACATGAGCAATCAGGACATGCTGGATCTGGCGGCTTACTACGCCTATCTGCCGCGCGTGCCGTCGAATCGCGCCGATGCGAATGCGATAGCCCCGCCGATCGTGACCACGGGGGCGCCGATGCGCAACATCGCGCCTTGCGGCGCCTGTCATGGCGATTTCGATACCAAGGCGGGCAGCCCGTGGCTCGGCGGCCAGTCCGCGGTCTACATCAGGGCGCAACTGCAGGCCTTCGTATCGGGTACCCGGCACAACGACATCAGCCAGCAGATGCGCAACATCGCCCGAAACATGACGCCGCAGGAAGTCGAAGCCGCCGCGCGCTATTTCGAAGCCCAGCCCTGAGCGTTCGCGAAGCGCCGTCGCGGCGCGGGGGGTAACTCATTAACCCGCCATTAACCATAATCACCGCAGTGTGATGCCGGCTTGGGCGTTAGTGGGAGCTCTCGAACAGGCCGGAGGGGTCGTTTCGCGGGGAGCGAGGACCAGACATGTCGGTTGATACTTCGAGCGCCACGGCAACGGCAGGTGTCAACCCGTCGCGCCTGCGGATCGCCGGTGCGATCAAGCAGGCGGCCAGCACCACCGGCACCAGCTTCGAATATCTGCTCGCCACCGCGAAGATGGAATCCAACTTCAATCCGACCGCGGGCGCCTCGACCTCGTCGGCGCACGGGCTGTTCCAGTTCATCGACCAGACCTGGCTCGGCACCGTCAAGGAAGCCGGCGCCCAGCTCGGCTACGGCCAATATGCCGACGCCATCACCAAATCCTCATCCGGCGGCTACTCGGTGAGCGATCCCGCCGCGCGAAGTGCGATCATGAAGCTGCGCGACGATCCCGCCGCGGCCTCGTCGATGGCGGCCGTGCTGACCCAGTCCAACAGCTTCAAGCTCACCGGCATGATCGGCCGCCGTCCGACCGACGGCGAACTCTATATGGCGCATTTCATGGGAGTGGGCGGCGCGGCCAAGCTGATCAACAATGCCCAAGACAATCCGCAGGCGTCGGCGGCGGGATTGTTTCCCAACGCCGCCGCGGCCAACCGCTCGATCTTCTACGATCGCTCCGGGCAGACGCGCAGCGTATCCGAAGTCTATTCGGTGTTGACCGCCCGCTACGCCGGCGCCGCCAATTCTCAGGCGACCCGCACCGCGATGGCATCGGTCGGCGGCGACGTCATCCAGCCCAGCGTCGCGGTCGCAAGCGCCGCGCCGGCCGCGCCTGCGATCGACAACGCCGCCTATCTGTCGACGTTTCCGGATGTTCATGCGGCGGCGCCGGTGACGATGGCTTCCGCTGCGACAACGGGCAGCGACGCGCCGTCGGGCGATCGGGTCTTCCGCTCGCTGTTTCAGGCACCCGGCGAACGCGCGCAGCCGATCTCGCCGACGGTCCGGGAATTGTGGGGCAACTCCTCGTCGCTGACGTCGGTGGCGAGCGCCGATCCGGCACCGGCCGCGGGCCCGGCATCGACGCGAACGCCTGATGTCCGCGCCCCGCAGCCGCTCGATCTCTTCAGCGACCGCAATGGCACCTTCAGCTAGCAGGCGTGCGACGGCAGCCTCACCCGGCCTCGTGCCCTTAACAAAACGTCAACAAAACCAGCCGTTTATGGTGAACGCTTTGTTAAGCGTCGTGGTTTATTTTGTCTTGTAGTGGCACCGCGTCACGGTGTCGTTTCAAGTTGCGTAAGCCGGCAGGACCATGATCGTTCGGCAGTTCATCAGTTGGATACGGACCGCTCCGGCAGGCGAGCGGGCGGAGGCAACGCGGGCCTTGGCGCGAGCCTGGTTGATTTCCGATCTCTCCGAAGAGGATCGTGCCGCCGCCGAGGGCGCGCTCCTGATGCAGCTCGACGACGCTTCGCCCCTGGTGCGCCAGGCGATGGCCGAAGTGTTTGCGCGCAGCACGGAAGCCCCGGCGGCCATCGTGCAGGCGCTGTCGCTCGACCAGCCGTCGGTGGCGCTGCCGGTGCTCGAATATTCTCCGCTGCTGATCGACGCCGATCTCGTCGACATCGTCGCGACCGGCAATGACGAAATGCAATGCGCCATCGCCCGCCGCATCAATCTGCCGGCCTCGGTCTGCGCCGCGATCGCCGAAGTCGGCAGCGCCGCGGCGGCGCTGGAACTGATCGAAAACGCCTATGCCGAGCTCGCGCCGTTTTCATGGGATCGCATCGTCGAGCGGCATGGACATCTCGCCGCGATCCGGGAATCGATGCTGGTGCTGGAGGATCTGCCGGCCGCGACGCGGGTCGCGCTGATCGCAAAGCTCTCGGAGACGCTGGCGCAATTCGTGGTCGCCCGCAACTGGCTGAGCGAGGATCGCGCAGGCCGTATCGCCAGCGAGGCGCGCGAGCGTTCGACCGTCAATATCGCGGCCCACTCGCGCGGCGACGACATGCGGGGCCTGGTGCTGCATCTGCGCGCCACTGGCCAGCTCACCGCCGGCCTGATTCTGCGCGCATTGTTGTCGGGCAATCTCGAACTGTTCGACCATGCGCTGTCGGAATTGTCCGGTCTGCCGCAGGCCCGCGTCTCCGCGCTGCTGCACGACCGCGGCGGCGCCAGCCTGGAGGCGCTGCTCAGGCGCGCCGGACTGCCGGCTTCGACCTTCGCCGCCTTCCGCGTCGCGCTCGAAGTCTGCCATGAGACCGGATTTGTCGACACGCTGGGTGGCGCCGCCCGGTTGCGGCGTCGGATGGTCGAGCGCGTGCTGACACATTGCGAGACTGATCCGATGGCGGCCGAGCCGCTCCTGATCCTGTTGCGGCGCTTTGCGACCGAATCGGCGCGGGAGGAAGCCCGCCTGTTCTGCGACGAGCTCTTGGCCGAGGACGCCGTTGCGCTGATGCCGGACGAGCTGATCGCGGCGTAGATACTTCATCGGATCATCATCTATCCGTCGTCCCTGCGAAAGCAGGGACCCATACGCCGCGGCTTCTCGTTTAGCACGAGTGGGCGACGCCGGTCATCAACCACGAAGGTCGGTGGTTATGGGTCCCTGCTTTCGCAGGGACGACGATAATTGAGAGAAAGCGAAGCCGCCTCAATCCGACGGCGCGAGGCTCGGCGCCAGGATCGCTTCGAGATGCTCGGGGCGGTCGCGATTGGCCTGGGTGAGAAACTCGTCGGCGGCGCCGCGCAAATGCCGGCTCAAGATGGTCGCCATCGCCACGGTGTCGAGCTTGGTGCGCTCGCGCACGATCGCCTGGATGGCGTTGATGTGGTGGGCAATGAGGTTGGAGGGCACCTCGGCAAGTTCGGGCGCGTGCTCGATGATCCGGCAAAGGCTCTCGGCGGCGGCGCCGGCGGAAGGGTAGCCGAAGGTGGCGGCGTCGCCCTTGATATCATGGGCGGCGCGAAACAGCTCTTCGCAATTCTTGTCCGTAAAGCCGTCCTTCAGGACGGTGGCGTGCGCGGCCGAGAGCCGGTCGGCCTCGACCGTCATCCAGTTCTTGAACTCGCCCGACAGCCCGGCAAGCGCCTTTTCCGCGCGCTCGACGGGATCGTCGAGATCCTTTTCCTTGACGCGCCTTAGCACCTTGCGCAGCGGATTCGGCTGCGTGATCACGTGGTGGTCGGCGAAGGCCTTGACCTCGATGTCGCGTTTTTCGTTCGCCATGATGGTTCCTCGGGCCTTCGCCGGCGCTAGACGGTTGAGCGGGCCTTGTCGAGCAGCGACGGCTGCTGCAGCACTTCCACTTCGCCGCCGACGCGGCGTTCGGGGCCGATATAGGCGGTGGAGGTGTTACGCCGGCGGTCCGGGCCGAAATAGGTCTTGGTCTTGATGAACGGGCGCGGGTTGGCGACGACGTTCAGGATGCGCTGATAAAGCCCCTTGGCCGAAATCGGCTTGGCGAGGAATTCGGTCACGCCGGCATCGCGCGCCACTGTGACGCGACGCTTCTCGGAATGGCCGGTCAGCATGATGATGGGAGCGAACGGATTGCCCTTCGATTCCGGCTGGCGGATCATCTGCGCGAGCTCAAGGCCGTCGAAAATCGGCATCGACCAGTCGGTGATGACGATGTCCGGAACGTAATGGCTGTACATTTCCAGCGCGGTCGCGCCGTCCTCCGCTTCATAGACCTCGCGCGCGCCGAACGAATGCAACAGCGTGCGCAGAATGCGGCGCATGTGCGGATTGTCGTCGCACACAAGAAATCGCAGCTTGTTGAAATCGATGCGAAACATGACCGGACCCTGGGGAGCGTACCGGTGACAACGGTATACCCGGCGTTAACCATATCGCGGCGCCGGTTAAGGAATGGTTTCGGCGAGGGCCGGGCAGGGTGGAAATCGGGGCTAAACCCCGAATTGTTCGCTCAAGATGCGCTCTTCCAGGCTGTGCCCGGGGTCGAACAGCATCCGCATCGAAATGGATTTGTCCGACAGCACTTCGACGCGGCAGACATCGCGCGCCTCGTCATGGTCGGCCACCGCGGCCACCGGCCGCTTGTCGCTCTCGAGCACCTCGATCACCACGAAGGCGGTGTTGGGCAGCAGCGCCCCGCGCCAGCGGCGCGGGCGGAACGGGCTGATCGGCGTCAGCGCCAGCAGCGGCGCATTGATCGGGATGATCGGTCCCTGCACCGAGAGATTATAGGCGGTCGACCCCGCCGGCGTCGCCACCAGCACGCCGTCCGCGGCGAGTTCAGCCATCCGTTCGCGTTCGTCGATCAGGATCCGCAGGCGCGCCGCCTGATGGGTCTGGCGGAACAGCGCGACTTCGTTGATGGCATGATGAATATGCACCACGCCGTGCACGTCGGTGGCGCGCATCAGGAGCGGATGGATCACCGATTCCTTCGCCGCCGCGAGGCGGGCGTGCAAATCGAGGGTCGAGAATTCGTTCATCAAAAAGCCGACGGTGCCGCGATGCATGCCGTAGATCGGCTTGCCCGTGCGCATGTGCTGATGCAGCGTCTGCAGCATCAATCCGTCGCCGCCGAGCGCCACCACGACGTCCGCCTCGGCGGGATTGCAATTGCCGTAGAGCTCAACCAGCTGCTCCAGCGCCGCTTGCGCCTCTGCACTGGGACTCGCGACGAAGGCGATCCGGTCGTATCGCTTGGGGCTGTTCATGGGATCGTGGGCTCATACTGGCGCGAGAGAGGGAGCGGGGTCGTGCGGAAGGTCGTCTATACGACCTTGGCTGTCCTTGTCGAGATGATAGAATCCCCACTTTCAGGCGGCCCGACACGCCGTCGGACAGAGGTTAAATCTTGTTCGCTCCGGTGGCGATCAATATTTGGCAACGGCTGGTACTTGTTATAGCAGTCTTGCTTAATCGCCGCTTTCCAAACCGCGAGGTTTCCAGAATGAAGACCATGTTTGCCGCGGTTGTTGCCTTTATTGGTTTTGCAGGACTGGCCGCAGCCCAGGCTCCGGTCGCCGTCGTCGAGGACGTGCAGGGAAAAGTCGCCGGCGCCGAGTTTATGGACTACGTCGCTCCCGGACAGGTCATCAAGCTCGGTCAGGGCGGCTCGATCGTGCTCAGTTACATGAAATCCTGCTGGCGCGAAGTGATTGCCGGAGTGGGCACGGTCATCGTGGGCGCGGAGGACAGCATGGTCCATCTGAGCGAGGTCAAGGCCGGCAAGGTCAAGTGCGACTCCAGCCATTCGCAACTGATCAATCGGGAAGTCGGCGAAAGCGCGGCGACCGTGGTGCGGAGCCTGACCGCAAAGAGCGCGATGTCGCCGCAGTTTACGCTCTACGGCCTTTCGCCAATCGTCGAGACCACCGGCCGCGGGAAACTGGTCGTTGAAAGGCTCGATCTGAAGGGCGAGCGGTACGACGTGGATCTCGCCACCGCTTCGCTCGCGCGGAACAAGTTCTACGATTTTGCTAAGGCAGGCACGACGCTGAAACCGGGAGGGATTTATGCGGCAAGTCTCGGCTCGCGAAGGACCGTTTTCACGGTCGCTCAAGAGGCCGAACCAGGCCTGACCCCGATCGTTGGCCGGCTGGTGCGTATGGAATAACCGGGCGAATTCGAGTCCGGACGGCGCGATGCGCGGCCTCACCAAGCGAGATGCAGTCGCCGTCCTTCTGATCGCGGCGACCTGCGGCGTTGTTTCCACCCTTCCTCCGTTCAACCTGATCCACGGCTGGTCGATCGACGCGCTCACCGCCTTGCGCTGGGAGGCGTTCGGCGCGCGCCGCGATCCCGCCACCTCGCCCGTCGCGGTTATCGCGATCGACGAGGAGACCTACGAAACGCCGCCCTTCAAGGGATCGCCGACGCTGACCTGGACCACCGAGCTCGGTCGGGTTCTGACCGCGGTGATTGACGGCGGCGCCAAGGTGGTGGGCTTCGATATCGTATTTCCCACGTCGATCGAGCAGTCCGAGCTTCCCTTTGGCGATGATTTACTGGGAGCGCGGATGCGCGGCTTCGACCGGCCCTTCCTTCGATCGCTTGCGAAGGGCGCTACCGCCGGCAAGGTGGTGCTGGGCGAGACCCTGAGCGGCGAGGGGCCGTCGCCCGGACAGCGGATCGCGGTAGGTCAGCAGAAGAATATCCGGCCGCTCAACGTCTTTACCGACCCCGACGACGTGGTGCGGAGAGTGCCGCTGATGTTCCGGGCTGACGGCGAGCAGATACCCTCAATGGCGCTGGAGTTGGCGGCGCGCGCGCTCAACATCGAACCGCGGCTCGCCGACAATGGACGGGTGACCCTCGCCGGCTACCTCATTCCGAGCGCGGTGCCGAATACGCTGACATTGAATTTCGAGGGCGGCGCCAATGATATCAGGACGTTTTCGCTCGCCGATCTGCATGCCTGTGTCGAGCGCAACAATACGGACTTTTTTCGGCGTGAATTCGCCGGCAAGATTGTCATCTTCGGCACGCTGCTCGGCTCGGAAGATCGGAAATTCACCTCCAAGCGCTTTGCGACCGGGCTCGACGGGGCGCGGGCGCCGCGTTGCGCGCTGCCGCCGGCGCAGCCGTCTCCCGGGCAATTCAAACGGGGTTCGATTGCCGGTGTTTATATTCATGCGACGGCAGTTCACAATCTGATGACAGGGGACGCGGTGGTCGAGCCTGGCCGCCTGGCGACAACGTTGATCGCAATCGCCTTTGCCGCGCTGGCCGGGCTCGCGGCACGCATGCTTGCGCCGGGTGCTGCCGCGGCTGTCTTTCTCGGCATGTTTGCGATCTGGACGTGCCTGGCGACATTTGCATTTACGCGGGCATTGGCCTTGCCGCTCAGCGAGCCGCTTCTCGCCGGGCTGTCTTCGATGGTTGCGATCGTCGGCTACCGCCTCGGCGTAACCGACAAGGGAGAACGATTGCTCCGGAAGAGCTTCGCCCTCTATCTCGCGCCGCAGGTGATCGAGGGGATGCTGGCCTCCAGAAAACTGCCGGTGCTGGGCGGCGAAACGCGTGAGGTCACCGTGTTCTTTTCGGATCTGGAGGGCTTTTCCTCCATCTCGGAAGAGATGACGCCGGCGGAGCTTGTGGCGTTCATCAACGAATATCTGTCTGCCATGACCGACATCATCGAAAGCCGAGGCGGCTATATCGACAAATATATCGGCGACTCGATCGTGGCCGTGTTCGGCGCGCCGGCCGACGATCGCGACCATGCGAGCAATGCGGCGCATGCTGCACTTGGTTGCCGTGCGCGCCTGGAGGAACTCAATCAGGGCTCCGCGGCCTTCAAGGGCCATAAGGTATCCCACCGGATGGGGCTCAATTCGGGTGAGGCGCTGGTCGGAAACATCGGCTCGCGGCGCCGCTTCAATTATTCCGTCATGAGCGATGCGGTGAACGTCGCCTCGCGACTCGAGGGCACCAACAAATACTACGGCACCACGATCGTCGCCTCGGAAATGACGGTTGCGCTGACCGGATCGAAATTCGCGTGGCGCGAACTTGACGCCGTCAGGGTCCAGGGACGCTCCGCGCCGGTCAAGATCTACGAACTTCTCGCCGAAGCGGGGCAGGAGACACCGCAGCAGGTTGCGTCCGCCGCAACCTATGCCGAGGGTTTGGCGCACTGGCGGGCGCGCGAATTTGACGCCGCCGCAACGTGTTTCCAGCGTTCAGCCGAGACCGACAAGCCGTCTGCACTGTTTCTCGGCCGGGCGAACGCATTTAGAAGCAATCCCCCCGGTCCGGAGTGGGATCCGGTCAGCACCTTGGAAGGGAAGTAGAAGGCGGCGGGGATGGACGGATCGCAGCGTTAATTCGGGCAACTGTATTTCGGCCTCGTTGTCGCCATGCCGGCATCGACCTCGGCGAAATTGTGATCGTTCTCGATCACCGTCTGTTGCCGATAACGCCAAGCTGTCGCAGTTTTGAACTAGAACCTGGCGTGATCGGCGAGGGTCTCGTGCGATAATGGGACGTGTCGGACCGATCGCGGGAAGCGCGGAGAGGATCAAACATGGCTATTCGTCTTGCCGCGTCGCACCATGCAGGTTTAGCC
>JBAUUA010001100.1:0-9537 GCA_049582465.1 Bradyrhizobium sp.
CGCCGAGGCCTGCCAGGACAAAATCATACGGCCCGGGCCCGGTGTCCTCGCCGCCGGCGACTACCGGCTCGTCGGCCAGCATCCGGTGCGGCCCGATCGAAACGGTCTGCTGGAATTTGTTGTTGCGGGTTTCGCGCACCACGACCGCGCGCGGCGCATCGCCGAGATTGGCGGCCGGCTCGGATACAGTTGGCTCGAGATAGCGCGTGGCCCAGGCGGCGATGACATCGGCGACATAGGCGGCGTCGCGCTTGTCATCGAGAAGGTGGTTCGCGCCCGCGAGCGAAACAAAACTCTTGGGATGCTTGGCGGCGACGAAGATACGCGTGGCATTGTCGATGCCGACGGTGTCGTCGGTCGGCGAATGCATGATCAGGAGCGCCTTGTGCAGGTTGGTCACATGCGCCATCAGGCCGTGCTCGGCGATGTCATCGAGAAAGTCGCGCGTGATGTGGAACGGCCGGCCGGCCAGCGAGACCTCGACCTTGCCCTGCTTGCGGATGTCCTCGATGCGATCCCCGAACAGCCCGGTGACATGGGCGGGATCGGACGGCGCGGCGATGGTGACGACGGCTTTGCCCTCGGGAATTTGCCCGGCAGCGGCGAGAATGGCGGCGCCGCCGAGGCTGTGGCCGATCAGGATCGCGGGGGCTTTTTTGGTCTCGCGCAAATGATCGGCGGCGCGCACGAGATCGGCGACATTGGAAGAGAAGGTCGAGTTGGCGAAATCGCCTTCGCTGGAACCCAATCCGGTGAAATCGAACCGCAGCACCGCGATGCCCTTTGCAGCAAGCGCCACCGCGATGCGTTTGGCCGCCAGCACGTCCTTGCCGCAGGTAAAGCAATGCGCGAACAGCGCATAGGCGATCGGTTCGGCCTCGGGCAGGTCGAGCGACGCCGCCAGTTGATGGCCGCCTTCACCGGTGAATTGGAAGCGCTCGGTCGGCATATGAGATCTCCGTGAGTGGGCTCTTACCTTCACCTCTCCCAAGGGGAGAGGTCGGCGCGAAGCGCCGGGTGAGGGGTCGCGCTCTCTCGATAGACCGTAACCCCTCACCCGAATTTCTCGCTGCGTTCGAAATCCGACCTCTCCCGATGGGAGAGGTGATGCATCAGTCGCCGGAATAGCGCTCCTCCCTCCACGGGTCGCCGCGGTTGTGGTAGCCGCGGACTTCCCAATAACCCGGTGCATCGTCTTCGAGGAATTCGATGCTCTGCAGCCATTTGGCACTTTTCCAGAAATATAGATGCGGCACCACCAGCCGCACCGGGCCGCCGTGCTCCTGATGCAGCGGCGCGCCCGACCAGCTATGTGCGAGCAGGGCGTCCTCGGCGGCGAAATCCTCCAGCGCGAGGTTGGTGGTGTAGCCGTCATGGGAATGCAGCACGACGTAGCGGGCCTCCTGACGCGGCTGGCAGGCCTCCAGCAGGTCGCGGGTCGCCAGCCCCTCCCATTGATTGTCGTAGCGCGACCAGGTCGTGACGCAATGAATGTCGGAGACGAATTTCGTCTGCGGCTCCGCGGTGAACTGCGCAAAATCCCAGAAGATGGGATGCTCGACCGCGCCGTAAACATCCAGCCGCCAGCGCTCGCGCGATATCTGCGGCGTCAGGCCAAGGTCGAGGACGGGCCAGTCTTTTGTCAGATGCTGGCCCGGCGGCAGACGCTGCTCGTCGGGACGCGAGATCTTTCCGGTGAGGAATTTTCCCTCGCGCGCCCAGCGCCGCTTGCTGCGCGTCAGCTTGCTGTCGGGGGGCGGGTTATTCTCTTCAGCCATGTTCTCGCGCCGTCGCGTTGACGCCGGCATCTCCGGCGTCGCGGACGCTAGCATGAACGGCTGGCCGGCGGGAGACGAAGGCGTCAGCCTGCTTTTCCAAAAAGCACGGGAAGCTGGCGCGGGCCGCGCACGGTGCCTTCGGACCATTTGACCTGACCGGCCGGGTCGAGCCGGAAGTCCGGAATCCGCTTCAGCCATTCCTCGAGCGCGACCGTCATTTCCATGCGCGCCAGGTTGGAACCGACGCAGCGGTGAATGCCGAGGCCAAACGCGGCATGGCGATTCTCCTTGCGGTCGATCACCACCTTGTCCGCGTCGGGGAATACGGCGGGATCGCGGTTGGCGGCGGGGAACGACAACAGCACCATGTTGCCGGGCTTGACCGGGCAGCCGCTGACGGTCGTCTCCTTCATCACCTCGCGCGCCATCGTGACAGGCGAATAGGCGCGCAGCAGTTCCTCGACCGCGGTCGGCATCAGTCCGGGCTCGGCGACCAGCCGCTCGCGATCCGCCGGCGTCTTCGCCAGATGCCACAGCGAGGCGCCGATCGCGCTCCAGGTGGTGTCGATACCCGCGATCAGGAGCAGCCGCAGCGAGCCCAGCACATGACCGTCGGACAGCGGCTGGCCGCTCTTGTCCTTGGCGTTCATCAGCGTCGAGATCAAATCGTCGGTCTTGTGCGTCTTGCGGTACTCGATGTGGCCGGCGAAATAGCCGCTCATCTCGTGGACCGCGCGCATCAGGGTGTCATCGTCCTTGATACCGAGTTCGAGGATTTCATGGATCCACTTGATGAAGAGATCGGAGTCCTGCTCGGGGATGCCGAGCATGTGGGCGATGGCGCGAACCGGAACGTGCTTGGTGTAGCGCGCAGCGGCGTCGCATTTGCCGTCGGCGATGAATTCGTCGATCAGCTCGTTGCAGATGGCGCGGACCCGCGGCTCCAGCCGTTTCATGGCGTCGGGCGTGAACGGCGGCAGCAACAGCTGTTTCGCCGGCTTGTGTTCCGGCGGGTCGGAGGTGATCGGCGGTGCCACGCCCGTGGTCTCTGGTCGCACGTCGCGCACGATGACGCGGCGCGAGGAGAAATGTTCGGTGTCGTGGGCGATCTCCCTGACCGCCTCATAGGTCGTCGGCAGATAGCAGCCGAGGAAGCGATCGGTGTGGACCACGGGCGAGGCCGCGCGCAATTCGTCCCAGATCGGGAACGGATTTTCGGTCCAGCGCGGATCGGTGTGGTCGAAATCGTGCACCCAGTCGCTGACGGGGGGATGTTCGGGCATAATGCTGGCGGCATCGGACATCGCGGCAAATCCTCTGGTTCGTTCGCTAGATCTATGACTGCACTTGGAATCGGTCAGCGGATTTCAAATCGGCGGTACTGATTTGAGAGCATTCACTCTTCGGTGACTTCGATCGCTATTTCCGGGCAGTTGGCCTTGGCGAGCCAGGCCTTGTCCTCGAGCCCCGCGGGCACGCTGCCGTCGCCGACTTCGTGGGCATTGCCGAATTCGTCGAGGTTGAACAGCTCGGGCGCCAGCGATTTGCAGCGCGCGTGCCCCTGGCACTTGTCCTGGTCGACGTGGATTTTCAGCTTTCCCGACATGGCAATCGTTCCCCTCGCTTGCGCGCGTCTCGCGGCGCGCATGTGTTTCCCGTCTTTTGACCGAGACGGGGCAGGCGTCTTGGCTGCGCCCTTAAGTTATAGCATATTACATTGGCGTTGCGCTTGCGCGTCAAGCGGAAAGTGATGGATTGTTACTTCAGATGACCCAGCTCGCCCGCAAGTCACTCAACGCCTATCACCATGGGGATCTCAGGGATGCCCTGGTTCAGGCTGCGCTCCAGGAAGCGGAGCAGGGCGGCCCGGAAGCCATCAGCATCAAGGCTTTGGCGAAGAAACTTGGTGTTTCGCAGCCGGCGCCCTACCGGCACTTTGCCGACCGTGAGGCGCTGCTCGCGGCCGTGACCGCCGAGGCGTTCCGGCAGTTCAGCGCAACCCTGCGCGAGTCCATCAGCAAGCCATCCAAACACTCGAAGCTGTCGCGCTTCGCGCAGGCGACACTGGCCTTCGGGCTTCGCCGCAACGGAATCTACCGGTTGATGTTCGCGTCACGGACCATGGCCTGTGCGGCCAAAGGCAGCGAACTCCACAACGCCGCGATCGAAACGTTCGGCCTGGTGCTGGAAGCTCTGGAGGCGCCGGCGGTCGGATTGCTGCGCGAGCGGCACGCCCTGAAGATCTGGGCCGCGCTGCACGGGGTGGTGATGCTGGCCGAGCAGGGACTGTTGACCGGACAGGTCGCCAACATGACCCGAGAGGAACTGGTCGAGGATATCGTGGCGGAGACCAAGCTGGCGCTGTCGGTCGCGATCAAGGAGGCGACGGGCGGCGCGTGAGCGAGCCGACGGCGCAGGAACGGTTGCGCTGTACCCGCGTCCGCGAAGCACAGACGACATCCTTGCAAACGATCATGCCCGATCTACAGTGACGGCCGATTCATTCGATTCGAAGCAGGGACGGAGCGGGCGGGAAGCATGGGTGCCATTTCGGTCGAGCCTTTGGCCTCGCTGGTGACCCTGCTCGCCCACAAATACGAGATTGGATGCTTTGTCGAGACCGGCACCTACCTGGGTGACGGCGCGATATACGCGGCAACCGTTTTTCCCCGCGTGGTGACGATCGAAATCAAACGCGAATACCAGCAGGAAGCGATCGCGCGCGCGCAAGGCAGCAATATCGAGTTCTTGCTCGGCGACTCCGCGTCGCTTCTGCCGGGCGTGGTGTCTGGCCTGAAGGGGAACCAGCTTCTTCTGGCTGGACGGACATGCGGGGGCTGGTTTTTTCGCCGATGAAGACAATTGCCCGCTGCTGGGCGAACTCGAGGCCATTGGGGCCTCGCCCCATCCGCACGTCATCGTCATCGACGACGCGCGCGCCTTCCTGGCGCCACCTCCTCCGCCCTTCCATTTCGAGTGCTGGCCGACACTTCGTGAGGTGTTGAACAAGGCGTGTTGCCGGTTTCCGTACTATTGCGTGGTGATGTGCGACGCCATCATCTGCGTTCCGGAGCTGATGCGGACGGACATCGTTGATTTCTGCAACTCGGTTCGGCCCCGCATCTGAGCGTCCAGCTCCCGTGTCGACGCAAACCGAACGCCGATCGAAAGCTATCCCGGCGGACGCGGATCGATCGGCGTGGTGCCGCGAACGCCCAGGATATCTTCCAGCAGCTTTGCACCTGCGAGAAGCTGCGCCTCGCCGCGCGGTGCGGCCACCATCTGGAGTCCGACCGGCAGGCCTGATGACGTAAAGCCGCACGGCAGCGACAGCGCCGGGCAGCACACCAAGGTGATGGCGTAGACGATGCCGAGCCATTCGACATAATTGTCGAATTTCCTGCCGGCGCATTCGGCGACATAGCGGTTCTCGACCGGAAACGGCGCCACGATGGTCGCCGGCGCCAGCAGCAGGTCATATTTCTCGAAGAACTCGACCGCACGCGCCGTCATCTCGACGCGCTGCGCTTCCGCGCGCGCGATCTGCTCGACGGTCAGCTTCAGTCCCTCTTCGATATTCCAGATCACTTCCGGCTTGAGCAAGTCGCGCTTGGTGCGTAGCAGCGCCGCCTTGGTCATCGCAAAATCGAACGCGCGCAGCACGTGGAAGCACTCATGGGCCTCACGCAGATCGGGATGGGCTTCCTCGACGATGATGCCCGCCTGGGCAAGGTGCTCGGCGGCCTTTTTCGTAATGGCGGCAACTTCGGGATCGACTGGCGTGATGCCGAGATCGGGGGAGTAGGCGACGCGCTTCGGTTTCTTGCCGGAACGCGCGGCCGACAGGAACGACGCCGGCAGCACGGGCAGCGACAGCGGATCGGCCGGATGCTCCCCGCTCATGGCATCGAGCAGCAGCGCGAGATCCTCGACATTGCGTGCCATCGGGCCGTGGACGGTGAGATTGCGGTCGATGGTCGCCAATGGCGTATGCGCGACGCGGCCGATGCTCGGGCGCAGGCCGACGATGCCGCAGAAGCTGGCAGGGTTGCGCAAGGAGCCGCCCATGTCGGTGCCGTGGGCGAGCCATGCCATGCCGGTGGCGAGCGCGACCGCGGCGCCGCCCGAGGAGCCGGCGGCGGAGCGCGAAGTATCCCAGGGATTGAGGGTGGCGCCGAACACGTCGTTGAAGGTGTTGGCGCCGGCGCCGAATTCCGGCGTGTTGGACTTGGCGTAGATCACGCCGCCATTATGCTCGAGATGTTCGACCACGAGATCGGAACGCGTGGCGATCGTGTCCCTGAAAATAGGCGAACCCTGAGTGGTCAGCACGCCCTCGACGTCAAACAGGTCCTTGATCGGGACCGGCAGGCCGGCGAGCAGGCCGCGCTCGCCTTTGGGCTTCTTCATCAGGGTTTTGGCGTGGCCGCGGGCGCGATCGAAGCAGCGCGTCGGCAGCGCATTCACCTTGCCGTCGACCTCGGCGATCCGGCGCTCCAGCACGTCGAGCAGATCGAGTGGGGTGACCTCGCCCGAATTGAGTTTTTCGACGATGGCGCACGCCGTCGTCCGCACCAGTTCCTGATCAGATGCCACCTGCGTCTCCCACTTTCCGGCTTTGCAGTGCCTAGTCCTGTAGAACATTTTCCGGCAAACTGGAAACAGCCTGCAACCGGAGCTCTCCCGCATGACCACGCCATTTGATACGCCGGACTGGCGCTTGATGAGCCAGGAGGAGCGCGACCTCGGCCTCAACAACGGAGTCGCGGTGCCCGGGAGTGCCGAGATGGCGGCCGATTGGGAGCGGCGTTCCGCCGTCATGCGCAAACGCCATCCCGACCATATCGATCTTCGCTACGGCCCGCGCGAGCGCAACCGGATCGATTTTCTGAAAGCGCGTGAAAACTCGCCGACGGTGCTGTTCATCCACGGCGGCTATTGGCAGACGCGCGCCAAGGAAGTTTTTTCGGTTTTCGCCGAAGGGCCGATGGCGCATGGCATCAATGTGGCGCTGATCGGCTACACGCTGGCGCCGGAGGTGACGCTCGACCAGATCGTCGCCGAAATCCATGCGGGTATCGATTTTCTCGCCCGCCAATTGCCGTCGCTCGGCGGTGACGGAAAAGGGATCGTGGTGTCCGGATGGTCGGCCGGCGGGCATCTGACGTCGATGGCCCTGTCGCACCCGAACGTTCGGACGGGCATGGCGATATCGGGCATCTACGACCTTGAGCCGATCCGCCACAGTTATCTCAACGTCAAGCTTGGGCTCGACGAGGCGATGTCTCGGCGCAACTCGCCGATGATGCAGGAAGGCGGTGCCATGAAGCCGCTGTCGCTGGTGGTTGGCAGCGCGGAACTGCCGCTTCTCCGCAAGCAGACCGCGGATTTCGCTGGCCATCGGGCGAAGTTCGGATTGCCGGTCACTTACGAGGAGATTCCAGGCGCCAACCATTTTTCGATCATGGAAGAATTGCTTTCGCCCGAGGGGCGGATCACGACGCTGATCCGGCAGTTGATCGAGCGGACGGCGGGCTAGTTAGTCGTCATTCAGGGATGGTGCGCTAGCACCAGACCCGGAATCCCGAGATTCCGGGTTCGATGCTTCGCATCGCCCCGGAATGACGAGTCGTGGATTGTGCTCCTCGCAACGACGCTGGTGGAAGCGGCTACCCCCACCCCGCGGCGATTCCGCCGTCGACCGTAAAGATGACCCCTGACGTATAGCCCGAACGGTCGGAGGCGAGGAACGCCATCAGGTCGCCGATTTCGCGGGCATGAGCCGGGCGGCCGAGCGGAAGGCCTTTCTGGAATTCCTTGTAGCGGTTCTCGTCGCCAAACTGGTTTTTGGCGCGGGTTTTCAGGAGTGTGATGTGGCGGTCGGTGCCGACCGGGCCCGGATTGATGCCGACCACGCGGATATTGTCGGCAAGGCTTTTCCCGCCAAGCGCGCGGGTGAACGCCATGATCGCGGCGTTGCCGGCGCTGCCGCAGATATAATTGGCGTCGAACTTTTCACCGGCGGCGCCGATGTCGTTGACGATCACGCCGCCGCCGCGCGCCTTCATCTGCGCATAGATCGCGCGGGTGAGGTTGATATAGCCGAACACCTTGAGGTTCCAGGCGTGACGCCAGGTCTCTTCGTCGATCTTGTCGAGCGAGCCGCCCGGAATGTCGCCGGCGTTGTTGACGAGGATGTCGATGTCTGAGGCGTCCTTTGCCAGCTTCGCCAGGTCCGCCGGGTTGCGCAGGTCGACGACGTGCGTGGTGGCGTCGATCTGGTGGGCCGAGCGGAGGCGATCGGCCAGCGCCTTCAACTGATCGCCGCTGCGGGCGGCCAGCATGACATGAGCGCCTTCTTCGGCGAACGCCTCGGCGGCGGCCGCGCCGATGCCTTTCGATGCGCCCGTGATCAGGACGCGCTTGCCGCGCAAATGGAGATCCATGGGATTACTCGCTTGAGGTGGGACAGGTCTGGCTGGTCTTCGTGGTGGGACCGAACTGGTAGGCCGACGCCGCCAAGGCGGTCAACATTGCACTGCAGCGTTGCACCCGGGCGCAGTTTGGTCCATTGCAATCCGGCTTCGATAACCGCGGTCCCGGCCCGGCAAGACGACAAAGGAATCTCAGGATGAGCAACCCCAAAAAGCAATATCGGATCGCGGTCATTCCCGGCGACGGCATCGGCAAGGAAGTGGTGCCGGAGGGACTGCGGGTGTTGGAGCAGGCCGCCAAAAAGCATGGCGTGGCCGTGCATTTCGACCATTTCGATTTCGCCTCCTGGGATTATTACGAGAGGCACGGCGAGATGATGCCGGAGGACTGGAAGGAGAAAATCGGCAAGCACGACGCGATCTATTTCGGCGCGGTCGGCTGGCCCGCGAAAATTCCCGATCACGTTTCCTTGTGGGGATCGCTGATCAAGTTCCGCCGGGAGTTCGACCAGTACGTCAACCTCCGCCCGGTGCGGCTGATGCCGGGGGTGCCGTCGCCGCTGGCGGGCCGCAAGCCCGGCGATATCGATTTCTGGGTGGTGCGCGAGAATACCGAAGGTGAATATTCCTCCGTCGGCGGGCGGATGTTCCCGGATACCGACCGTGAATTCGTCACCCAGCAGACGGTGATGACCCGGATCGGCGTCGACCGCATCCTGAAATTCGCCTTCGATCTCGCCCAGTCGCGGCCGAAGAAGCATCTGACCTCGGCGACCAAATCCAACGGCATTTCCATCACCATGCCCTACTGGGACGAGCGCGTGGAGGCGATGGCGAAAAAATATCCCGGCGTGAAGTGGGACAAGTACCACATCGATATCCTGACCGCGAATTTCGTGCTGCATCCGGACTGGTTCGACGTCGTCGTCGGCTCGAACCTGTTCGGCGATATCTTGTCCGATCTGGGGCCGGCCTGCACCGGCACCATCGGCATCGCGCCGTCGGGCAACATCAACCCGGAAAGCAATTTCCCGTCGGTGTTCGAGCCGGTGCACGGCTCGGCGCCTGACATCGCGGGCCAGGGCATCGCCAATCCCATCGGCATGATCTGGTCCGGCGCGATGATGCTGGAGCATCTCGGCGAGGCGCAGGCCGCCGCCGCCATCGTCAGCGCGATCGAGCGCACGCTCGGCGAACGCACTTTGCGCACCCGCGATCTCGGCGGCAACGCCGACACCACGGCGTGCGGCAAGGCGGTTGCGGATATGGTGGAGTAAACTTATGCGCCTCGCCACAGGCGGCGCGCGCCGAGGACGATGCCGGTC
>JBAUUA010001101.1:0-2330 GCA_049582465.1 Bradyrhizobium sp.
GGATTGATCGAAGGCGCGCATGAAGGCGCCGGCCTCGGCGACCGCTTTCTCGGCCATGTCGAGCGCTGCCGCGTCCTGCTGCATCTCGTGGACGCGACCTGTGAACATGCCGGCAAGGCCTACAAGACGGTGCGGACCGAGCTCGAAGCCTATGAAGGCCAGCTCGCCGACAAGATCGAGATCGTGGCGCTGAACAAGATCGACGCCGTGACGCCGGACGAGTTGAAGAAGCAGAAGGACCGGCTGAAACGCGCCGCCAAAAAGACGCCGCTGTTGATGTCGGGCGTCACCGGCGAGGGCGTGAAAGAGGCGCTGCGCGCGCTGGTCGCTGTGATCGGCGAGGCGCCGGTGTCGGTCAAGGCCAAGGGCGCGGCGCAAGCCGAGCCGTGGGCGCCCACGACGACCCCGCAAGGCTGATTTCTTCGCTGCATTTTCGAGTTAACCGGACACCGTTTTGCGTCAAACAAACGTGTCAAAACAAACGATAGAGGCCGGCTTGCGCAGTTTTCTTCCGGCTGCGAAACTCCGCCACCCGTAGATATCTCAGGGAGGACAATCATGATCGGTTACGTCACCGTGGGCACCAATGATCTCAAGAAGGCCGGCGAATTCTACGACAAGATCTGCGGCGAAATGGGCATGGGCCGTTTCATGGCCAATGACCGCCTCATCGCGTGGGGCGGACCGGGCGGCGGTGCCGGCTTCGGCGTCGCGCTCCCGTACGACGGCAAGCCGATGACGATCGGCAACGGCGTGATGGCGGCGTTCGGGGCCAAGGACAAGGCCCAGGTCGATCGCGTCTACAAGCTCGCTCTGTCGCTCGGCGGCTCCTGCGAAGGCCCTCCCGGCCAGCGCAACGAGAAGTTCTACGCCGCCTATTTCCGGGATCCCGAGGGCAACAAGCTCAACGCCTTCGTGATGGGCTGATACAGGTTTGCGCATTCACGACAAAGCCGTCATTGCGAGGAGCGAAGCGACCAAGCAATCCAGCGTTCCTATCTCTGCCCAAGGCTGGATTGCTTCGCTTCGCTCGCAATGACCAGGCCCCATCGGGGCAAGTCAGAAGCATTTTCAGGTTTGACCTATCGTCCATGGCCCGCCCCACTTTAAAAAAATTCCGCCGCATCGTCGTCAAGGTCGGCTCGTCCCTGCTGGTCGATTCCGACGCGGGCGAGGTGCGCTCGGCATGGCTCACCGCGCTGGCCGCGGATCTGGCAAGACTGCATGGCGAGGGCCGTGATGTCCTGATCGTATCGTCGGGATCGATCGCCCTTGGCCGCAGCCGATTGAGGCTGCCGCGCGGAGCCCTCAAACTCGAGGAGAGCCAAGCCGCCGCCGCGGTGGGACAGATCGCGCTGGCGCGGACCTGGTCGGAAGTGCTGGGCCATCACGGCATCGGCGCGGGGCAGATCCTGGTGACCCTGCAGGACACCGAGGAGCGCCGCCGCTATCTCAACGCCCGGTCGACCATTGCGAAGCTGCTGGAGTGGCGCGCGGTACCCGTCATCAACGAGAACGACACCGTCGCCACCAACGAGATCCGCTACGGCGACAATGACCGCCTCGCCGCCCGCGTCGCCACCATGGCGAGCGCGGACCTCTTGATCCTGCTGTCGGATATCGATGGTCTTTACACCGCGCCGCCGGGCAGCAATCCGAATGCAAAGCTGATTCCGGTCGTCGACAGCGTCACCTCCGAGATCGAGGCGATGGCGGGCGCGGCGGAATCCGAACTGTCGCGCGGCGGCATGCGCACCAAGATCGAGGCGGCGAAGATCGCAACCACCGCCGGCACCCATATGCTGATCGCCTCCGGCAAGATCGAGCATCCGCTGCAGGCGATCGCCGATGGCGGCCGCTGCACCTGGTTTCTGACGCCCGCCAATCCCGTCACCGCGCGCAAACGCTGGATCGCCGGCTCGCTGGAACCGAAGGGCACGCTGACCATCGACGCCGGTGCCGTGAGCGCGCTGCGCGCGGGCAAGAGCTTGTTGCCGGCGGGCGTGATCCGGGTCGACGGGCAGTTCGCGCGCGGCGACGCGGTGGTGGTGCGCGGTCCCGACACCCATGAAATCGGCCGCGGCCTCGTCGCCTATGACGCCGATGACGCCGAGAAGATCAAGGGCCGCTCGTCGGGCGATGTGATGACCATCCTGGGCGTCAGCGGACGCGCCGAAATGATCCACCGCGACGATCTCGTGGTCGGGCCGAGCGGCCCATATTCCCAGAGCTAGGCCATTGGCCTAGCCGCCTGGGGGGCCGAAAACACCGCTTCTGCCCGCCAGCCATGCTCCGCCGCAGTTCGCAAGACGGCGATTTCCGTGCTAGGA
>JBAUUA010001102.1:0-1872 GCA_049582465.1 Bradyrhizobium sp.
ATCGCCGCCGAACAGGGCCGCGAGGTGTTCGCGGTGCCGGGCTCGCCGCTCGACCCGCGCGCCGTCGGCACCAACGATCTGATCAAACAGGGAGCAACCCTGACCACCGAGGCATCCGACGTCATCAACGCCGTCGAGCCCATCATGGGACGGCCACTTTCGCTGCGCGAGCCCGACGACGAACCGTTCGCTTCCGAACCCTCCTCGGGCGATCGGGCCCGCATCATCGACCTGCTCGGACCAACGCCCGTTCTGCTCGACGATCTCATCCGGATGGCCGGCGCCTCGCCTGCGATCGTGCGCACCGTGCTGCTCGAGCTCGAGCTTGCCGGCCGGCTCGAGCGCCACGGCGGCGGGCTGGTGTCGATGATCTAGATCAGCCGTCGTTGCGCCCGTCGAATTTCGCACGCGCGGCTTCGATTTCCGTTTGATGCTCGCTGGCCCATTTGCCCAATGCTTCCACCGGCTGCCACAGCCCGCGTCCGAGATCGGTCAGTTCGTAATCGACGCGCGGCGGAATGGTCGGGAACACGGTCCGCGTGACCAGGCCGTCGCGCTCCAGTCCGCGCAGCGTCAGCGTCAGCATCCGCTGCGAAATGCCGCCGACCATGCGCTTGATCTCGTTGAAGCGCCGCGGGCCGCCGCCGAGCAGCATGATGACGAACACGCTCCATTTGTCGCCGACCCGCGCCAGGATCGAGGCGACGCCACGGCAGTCGCTGCTCTCATGCGCATAGGGCGGCAGGACGGTCACATCGGTGTGCTCGAGTTTCAAGGCTGTGCTCGGGTTTCAAAAATGTGCGTTCTTGCGGGGTTTGCAGACAGTCACTCATGTAGTCTCAGTTACAAACTTATACCAAGGGTGACACTGATGAAACTTCTGCATATCGATTCCAGCGTGCTGGGCCCCCACTCCGTCAGCCGCCAGGTTTCCGCGGCGATCGTGGAGCGTCTGCGCAAGGACGCGCCTGGCCTGGAAATCGTCTACCGCGACCTGACCTCAACGCCCCTGGCGCACCTGTCGGGTTCGCATCTGGCGGCCGCGCAAGGTGCGGCGCCCGACGTCGCCCTGCGGGACGACCTCGCCGCCGGCCAAGCGGTCCTCGACGAGTTTCTCGCCGCCGACATCGTGGTGCTCGGCGCGCCCATGTATAATTTCACGATACCGAGCCAGCTCAAGGCCTGGATCGACCGCATCCTGGTGGCGGGAAAAACCTTCAAATACGGCGCGCAAGGCGCGGAGGGACTGGCCGGCAACAAGCGCGTCATCGTCGCGATCTCGCGCGGCGGCTTCTATGGCCCCGGCACGCCAGCGGCGGTCGGCGAGCACCTGGAAACCTATCTGCGCTGGGTGTTCGGATTCATCGGGATCAAGAATCCCGAATTCATTTCCGCCGATGGTATCCAGGTCGGTCCCGAACATCGCGAGAAGGCGCTGGCGAGCGCCCTGCAAGCGGCAACCGGTCTCCACGCGGCATGAGATGAGACTGTAAGGCATCCTGCCGCCGCCAAATCGCGGCGGCAGGATGGCCTCGGCAGATGTCGTCAAACGAACGTCAATACCAGGCGCCGGGCACGCCGACGATGATGGCGACCAGCGATATCAAAAGGCCAATTCCGGAAAACAACGCGACCGCGAAAAACTGGCCGCTATCGGATTTCCCGGAAGCAGCTTCCGCTGAGACCGGAATCGATGCGGCGACACGAGCGGCTTTCGGCATGACAGGCTCTCCAATTCATAAACAATCAGAAATCCCAGCCCCCTGTAGATGTCTGGCTTGCCGCGACGAAGGTTCAACGCAATCATCGGAAAAATGCGCCGCCTGGAACCGAACAGCACGACCGAGCCGAATTTCGCCGGATCGTGCTGAG
>JBAUUA010001103.1:0-1856 GCA_049582465.1 Bradyrhizobium sp.
GCTGATGCAATGGCGCGTCGCGAAAACCTTCGGCCTCGATCGCCTTCACGGTTGAAATGACATATTCGCGGTTCGCCCCGGATTGTCCGTGTCCCTGCTGCACGTGACGGAGTTGTTCCGCCAGTGACAGCCGCCCGGCATACTGGACATGGCCGCGGTCGACCACATAGGCCAGCGCGCTGACGCGCTGGCGCGGCTCGTTCTCCAGCCAGACCGATCGCATCACCTCGCGATAGACCGAGGTGACCTGCTCGCGCGCGCGCAAATAGGCGATGGTATCGGCGCGATGTTTCTCCGCGACCCGGAATGCGACGCCGCGGCAGGCGCCGCCGCGGTCGAGCCCAAGCACGAGACCGGGCTTTTCCGGCGTTCCCCGGTGCACGAAGGAGTAGACGCAGAGCGCGCGGTGCTCGCCGATCAGCCGCGCTGGAACCTGCTCGACGAACTCGAAACCCGGCCGCCACATCAGCGATCCATAGCCGAACACCCAGAGGTCGCCTTTGGACAATTCCGCTTCGGGCTGGATTTTCGTCTGCATCGGGTGCACGACCTAGCAGAATTCAGCCGCGGATGAAAATGCGTTAACTTGATTACAGGTCGGCGCCACCGCTTAATTGACAAAATCACTGGCCAAAGGTCGCCGCATGTCAGATTTGACCCTCGCGCCGCGCCGGCGCCCGCTTTGGCGCCTTTTCTTCATGCCCGTCCTGCTCCTGATCGCCGCCGCGGCGTGGAGCGCGTTCTGGTTCTATGCGGCATCAGAGGTCGACGTGAAGGCCGATGCCTGGCGTGCGCAGGAGGCGAAGGCCGGCCGGATCTACGACTGCGCCAAACGGACGGTCGCAGGCTTCCCGTTCCGCCTCGAGGTCCGCTGCGACGGCGCCAGCGTCTCGCTCAATTCACAGACCGCCGGGCAGGCCGCAGCGACGCAGGCACCGGTCACCGCGAAGCTCGGCGAGATCCTGGTGGTGGCGCAGATCTACGACCCGAAACTGCTGATCGCGGAATTCACTGCGCCGGCCACGATCTCCGATGAGAGCGGGCAGAATTCGATGGCGGTGAACTGGCGCACCGCGCGCTCCAGCGTGGTCGGGCTGCCGGCCGTTCCGCAGCGCGCCTCCATCGTGTTCGACGATCCGAAGCTCGATCGCATCACGGGATCGATGCAGACGCCGCTCGCGCAGGCCAGGCATGTCGAACTGCACGGCCGGTTTGCGGAAAATTCCACGGCCGATCATCCCGTGATCGAGACCGTGCTGAAAATCGAAGGCGGCAGCCTGCAGGAAGTGCATCCGCTGCTCACCCAGCCGTTCGATGCCGACGTGCGGACGCTGCTGAGCGGCCTGAAGGATTTTTCGCCAAAGCCCTGGCCCGAGCGGTTTCGCGAGTTGCAGGCTGCCGGCGGTCATGTCGAGATCGTGCAGTCACGGATCGCGCAAGGCGATCTGGTCGCGGTCGCGGCCGGCACGCTCGGCCTCACCGTGAATGGCCGCCTCGACGGCGAGCTGCAGATGACGGTGGCCGGCATCGAGAAGGTGATCCCGGCGCTTGGCCTCGAGAAGATGCTGGATGAGGGTGTGCCGCAGGCAACGCTCGACCGCGTCGCGCCCGGCGTGAAGACCAAGGATCTCAACAGCCTGTTCGGCGCGCTGGACCGCGCGGTGCCCGGCCTTGGCAAGGCGGTCAAGCAGAACGCCAGTGTCGGCCTCGCCGCCGGGATCAACGCGCTCGGCAAGGAAGCCGAACTGGAAGGCAAGAAGGCGCGCGCCTTCCCGCTGCGCTTCGTCGACGGCGCGGTGTTTCTGGGCCCGCTGAAGGTCGGGCAGGTGCCGCCGCTGTTCTGAATTACACTCTCG
>JBAUUA010001104.1:0-1581 GCA_049582465.1 Bradyrhizobium sp.
GCGATGCGGCTCGCCACCGTGACATTCGCCACACACCCCTCCGACCGCGAGGTCAAAGCCTTCGACCAGGCGCAACAACTGGCGATGAAGTCGCTCGACCGTATCGAGGCGTCGCTCGTCTCGTCGCAGCAGGACGTGATCACGCCGCTGCGCATCACCATTCGCGACCTGAAAGCCAGCTTCGACAGCCTGGTGAATGCCGAGCGCGCGCTCGGCTTCAACGAAAGGGAAGGCACGACCGCCGACCTGATCGCCGCCAGCGCCGCGATCGAGCACATCATCAACAACGAACTGACGTGGGTCGGCGATCACGATTCGGCGGCGCTGTTCGCCTCGCTGCTCACCATGCGGCGCTACGAAGTCGAATACCGGCTGACGCGCTCGCCCGACGCCGAGCAGCATTTCCTCGACGAGATCAAACACTTCAACGCCATCTTCGATTCGGTCGACGGCCCGCCGGCGGCGAAGCAGAAGCTCAACAAGGCGGTGCAGACCTACAGCTACACGTTCGCCCAGTGGGTCGCCAACACCGACAACATCGAACCGCTGCTGACGCTGATCAGCCACGACACCGAGAGCGTGCTGCCCGAGGCCGACAAACTCATCGCCGCCGCGCAGAACAATGCCGAGGCCGCCGCGAACGCGCTCGCCTTGTCACGCGCCCACACCCAGTGGATCATCGCCTGGGTCGGCTTCGCCTTCGTCATGCTGGGGCTGGTCGCCGGCTGGCTGATCGGCCGCTCCGTCACGACGCCGCTGGAGGGACTCGCCGAGGTGATGAAGCGGCTTGCCGGCGGCGACACCACGGCGCGCATCCCGGCGACCGATTCCCGCCACGAGACCGGCGCCATGGCGCGCGCCGTCGTGGTGTTCCGCGATAACATGATCGAGCGCGAACGGCTGTCCGGCGTGCAGGCCGACGCCGCCACGGCGCGCGAGCAGCGCGCCGAAGCCATCGCCGCGATGATCGGGCAATTCCGCAATTCGGTCGAAGGCGCGCTGGCGCGGCTGCGCGAATCCGCAAGCCAGCTTGAAACCGCCTCGAGCGGCCTGCATCAGGCGGCCGATGCGATGACGGCCGAAGCGCACTCCGCCGAGACCCGCGTCGGCGCCGCATCCGTCAACGTCACCACGGTGGCGAGTTCGATCGAGGAGCTCGCCGCCTCGATCGGCGAAATCGCCACGCAGGCCTCCAAGTCGACCGACGTGGCAAGCCGCGCCGTCGCCGAATCCAAGCGCACCGTCAACACCATGTCGGAGCTGGGCAGCGCCGCCAACCGCATCGGCGAAGTGATCGGGCTTATTCAGGCCATCGCCGGCCAGACCAACCTGCTGGCGCTCAACGCCACCATCGAGGCGGCGCGCGCCGGAGAAGCCGGCCGCGGCTTCGCGGTGGTCGCTTCCGAAGTCAAATCGCTCGCCGCGCAGACCGCGCGCGCCACCGAGGACATCGCCGCCCAGATCGGCTCGATCCAGTCGGCGACCGCCGACGCCGCGCAGGCGATCGAACAGGTGTCGTCGATCATCGACGACATGTCGGCGATCGCCGCCACCGTGGCGGCCACCGTCGAGGAGCAGAAC
>JBAUUA010001105.1:0-4134 GCA_049582465.1 Bradyrhizobium sp.
GAGATCAAGAGGATGGTCGGAAAGGCCGAGAATTCGAGCGGCGCCTGGATGAACAACGAGGTCATCAGGATCAGGATCGACAGCGTGATCGATATCGCCAGGAACAGGTCGAGGATGACCGAGGGCAGGGGAAGGATCAGCACCACCAGGATGGTGAGGATGCCGAACGCCAGCGCGAGATCGCCGCGCTTCAGGATGGTGCCGATCTCGCTCAGGCTTGGAAATCCGGTCCCCGGCGTTCCCGCGCCCTGACCTGCCGTGACATCCACCATCGTTGCTGCTTCCCCCCGCGAATGCCGGTCACGGGCGCCAAACGTCTGCGCGGCGGCCGAAGGGCCACCGTTTCGAAAGTGAGGCACCGCACTGGCGTCCACGGGTACTCCCCCGTTTTACGCGGCTGACGATACTCAACTTCATCACTGGGCAATTTTTGCCCGGTGTATGGTTAGGAAAGGGTTAACGGGCGGCCCCACCCCGTCATTCCGGGGCGCCGCGACGAGCGCCGAACGCGGAATCCCGCCGTAATTGGATCGAGATTCCGGGTTCAGCCCTGCGGGCTGCCCCGGAATGACGGGATCCGGCCGTGCTGTGTGCATTCCGCATGCCTATTATGGCGGCAATGTTGCTTGACCTCGCGGCGTGGCGCGTCGAAGCTACAGCCAGTGCACGCTCCCCCCGATCACAAAGATTCGGCCCATTTCACCCCGGACTCCCGTCTGGCCTGGGTGCGGCTGGCGCTGGCGCTGGCGATCGGATCGATCGGCAGCGTCGGCATGTGGTCGGTCGTGGTGGCGCTGCCGGTGGTGCAGGCCGAATTCGGCGCGACGCGCGGCGCGGTGTCGCTGGCCTTTACCCTCACCATGCTCGGTTTCGGCCTCGGCGGCGTCGCCGCGGGGCGGATCACCGACCGCTTCGGCATCGTCGCCGCGATGGCGCTCAGCATCGGCTTCCTCGGCGTGGCCTATATCCTCGCCGGGCTTTCCACCACGCTGTGGCAATTCAATGCGGTGTATTTCCTGATCGGGCTCGGCACCTCCGCGACCTTCGCGCCGCTGATGGCGGAGGTCTCGCACTGGTTCGAACGCTATCGCGGGCTCGCGGTGACCATCGTCGCCAGCGGCAACTACATCGCCGGCACGTTCTGGCCGCCGCTGATCACCTTTGGGTTTCAATCCGTCGGCTGGCGAACCACCCATATCGCCACCGGCATTTTCTGCGCGGTCACGATGACGCTGCTGCTGCTCGTGCTGCGCGCCCAGATCGGCGGCGAGAAGTTGCGCGATCACGCCAACGCGCCGCCGCCGCGGGTCGATCTTGCGCTGTCCACCAATACGCTGACGGTGCTGCTGTGCATCGCCAGCATTGCCTGCTGCGTGGCGATGGCAATGCCGCAGGTCCACATCGTCGCCTATTGCGGCGACCTCGGCTATGGTCCGGTGCACGGCGCCGAGATGCTGTCGTTGATGATGGCGTTCGGCATCGTCAGCCGCATCGGCTCGGGCTATCTCGCCGACAAGATCGGCGGCATCCGCACGCTGCTGATCGGCTCGGTGGCGCAAGGCTTTGCGCTGCTGTTCTATCTGTTCTTCGACAGCCTTTCCTCGCTCTACATCATCTCGGCGATGTTCGGCCTGTTCCAGGGCGGCATCGTGCCGAGCTACGCCATCATCGTGCGCGAAGCGATGCCGGCAAGCGAGGCCGCGACCCGCGTCGGCATCGTGATCCTGGCCTCCGTGGTCGGCATGTCCTTCGGCGGCTGGGTGTCCGGCGTGATCTTCGACGCCACCGGCTCCTACGGCGCGGCGTTCCTCAACGGACTCGGCTGGAACGCGCTCAACATCACCATCATGGTGGGGCTCTTGCTGCGGGCGCGCTCGCGGCTGGCGCTGGCGTGAGGGCTCGAAGCGAGAGGCTGGCCGGACCTCAAGCCGCTGCGCGCTCGGCCGGTTCCACCGTCACAAGCTCGCAATGCCCAAAACCCTTGCTGTAATCGAGCACGGAAATCACTTCCGGCGCGACCTTGAAAACGACGACCGAGCTGAGGTCTTCCGTCTCCATCATGCTTCCATATTCGGGATACTTTTTCGGCAGCATCGCTCGTATGGCCTGCTTGATCTGCACCTGGTCGGGAACCATAGTTGCCCGGGCCGCCATCGAGAGCCCGCGAATGCCAAGGGGGTCGCTGGTATCGCGATCGATCGTCAACGACACGCGACTGTCCCGCGCGAGATTGTTGGCCTTCTGGCTTTCCTTGCCGCACAGGAAATAGAGCGTCAGGCCCTCATTGACGTATCCGACCGTGGTGGCCTGCGGCCAGCCGTCGGGACGCAAGGTAGCCAATGACATGATGCGGTGTTCGTCGAGAAGTTTGAGTATCTGCGCGCGGATCGATGCGTCCATTTTCGGTTCCCATCATTTTTGCCGTTCATCTCACCACCTTCTTGATGGACGGCCTTGACCTCGCTCAATGTGCACGACCTGCCGCGGATATGGCAGCGAAGCAGCGCCCTAAGACGGACTTTCCGCTCGAAAACGTCTTATACCGCCTGGCCCGCTTTCAGCAGCTCGCAGCCGGTGATCCTGAAAGAGCCGTCGGGCTCTTGCTCCAGCGTATAGAGCGCCTCCCACGCCTCGCCGTTTTCATCGACGATGTGAACGCGTTGCGCGATCCAGCCGCCTTCCACCCGTGCCTCGCCGAATTCGAAACTCTTGTGCCGATAGACCGGGGCATAACTGCGCTGGACCATCGACATGAAGATGTCGGCCTGCGGGAACAGCTCGTGGATCGCGGGCGCCGCGTAGGAATAGGCCGCCGCCGCATCGTCACGGCTGAACGCCTGTTCCTGCGCGCGGATGACGCCTTGCGCGGCGGCAACGTTGTCACCGGCGTGGGCGACGGTGAGCAGCAGTGCGGTGAGCAGGGCGATGGCGCGCATCGGAAGGCTCCATGAACCCTGCTGGTACGTTTTACCCCGCATGATGGTTTCAGCCTGGGACATTCAAAATCACCCATCCCTTCCGGGCCGCGAAGAACATCCTGCTACGCGATCTCCGGTGACGCAAATCCTCCGAAGCCCGCGCGCCTGACCCCATTTTCGCTTTGATAACGATCCGATTGGGCTATTTTCGCTTCAAGCGCGTTTGTTTCGCATCATCGCCGGGAGCCGTTGGGTGAAAGCTGTCTATACCGAGCTGCATCGCAGCCACGATCCGCAATTCTTCCTGGTTCGCGGCGTCGTCAAGCGCACGACCGAACAGCCTGAACGCGCGGACCGGCTGCTGACGGGACTGAAGGCCGGCAAACATCGGCTGGTCGAGCCCAAAGTGTTCGGGCAGGGGCCCCGGGCCAGAATCCACAGCGCGGAATATCTCGGCTTTCTTGCGGAAGCCTGGCAGGCCTGGTCCGCGCTCGGCGATGCCGGCTCGGAAATGATCGCCAATATGCATCCCGTTCGCAACCCCGGGACTTACCCTGCGCATATCGTCGGCCGTCTCGGCTGGCACACCGTCGACACCGCGTGTCCGATCGGACCGGGCACCTGGGCCGCCGCCTGCGCCGCGACGGATGTCGCAGTGACCGCCGCTCAATTGGTGCTGGACGGCGAGGGTGCGGCCTATGCGCTCTGTCGTCCGCCGGGCCATCACGCCTATCGCGACCTCGCCGGCGGCTTCTGCTTCCTCAACAACAGTGCGATCGCCGCCGCCCATCTGCGGCTCAAGCATGAGCGCGTCGCGATTCTCGACGTCGACGTGCATCACGGCAACGGCACGCAGGGCATCTTCTACGAACGAGGCGATGTCCTGACGATTTCGATCCATGCCGATCCGGCCTCGTTCTATCCGTTCGTCTGGGGATATGCCCACGAGCGCGGCGCAGGCGCTGGCCTTGGCGCCAATCTCAACATTCCCTTGCCGATCGGCACCGGCGATGAAGGCTACCTGCAGGCGCTCGGCACGGCGAAACGCATGATCGAGGCTTTCGCGCCGGGCGCGCTGGTGGTCGCGCTCGGCTTGGACGCCTCGGAGCACGATCCGCTGGCGGGCCTCGCGGTCACCACCAACGGGTTCCAGCGCATCGGTCAGGCGATCGCACCCCTCAAACTGCCGACGGTGTTCGTGCAGGAGGGCGGATAT
>JBAUUA010001106.1:0-2805 GCA_049582465.1 Bradyrhizobium sp.
GGATTGCTGATGTTCGCCGCCATTGTGGCACTCGCGATCTTCAACTACCGCCAGTCGGGGGTTCTGACATTCGACTATTTTGCGCTGGCCAAAACGCAGCTCGGCCCGACGGCGCAGATGTGGCTGATGCTCGGCTTCTTCATCGCCTTCGCCGTGAAGCTGCCCGTCGTACCGTTTCATACCTGGCTGGCCGATGCTCATACCGAAGCACCGACCGCCGGCAGTGTTATCCTCGCGGGGCTGCTCCTGAAGACCGGCGCCTACGGGCTGCTTCGTTTCGCAGTTCCCCTCTTCCCAGAGGCGTCGGCCACCTTCGCGCCGGTGGCGATGACGCTCGGCGTTATCGGCATCCTCTACGGCGCGATGCTCGCCTTCGCCCAGGACGACATGAAACGCCTCGTCGCCTATACCAGCATCAGCCATCTGGGCTTCGTCCTGCTCGGCATCTATGCAGGGAACACGCTGGCGCTTCAGGGCGCGATCATCCAAATGCTGGCGCACGGCCTCAGCACCGGCGCCCTCTTCATCTTAGTCGGCGCGCTCCAGGAGCGGCTCCATACCCGCGACATGCGGCAGCTGAGCGGGTTGTGGTCGACCGCACCGCGTATCGGCGCGATCGGCTTGTTCTTCGCAATCTCCTCTCTTGGGCTGCCCGGGCTCGGCAATTTTGTCGGTGAATTTCTGGTTCTCGTTGGCACCTATCGCGTCGCCAGTGGGTTCGCGGTCGCTGGAACGCTGGGACTGGTGGTGTCCACGATCTACGCGCTCAGCTTCATCCAGCGAGTCTTTCACGGCGAGCAGCGGGCGAGCGCAACGCTGGTCGATTTCTCGTCGCGCCACATGATCGTCATGGCAACAATGATCGTAAGCCTCATCTGGCTGGGGTGTTATCCGCAGCCGGTTTTCGACACCGCAAGTTCTGCTCTCGCCAATCTGCAGCGCGTCACCTTAGAACGCCAGCCGCATCCGGGTGAGCCATGAGCGGGATCGACCTCACTGCTATTCTCCCGTTCATCATTCTGGGTGGCACTGTAACAATCGTGATGCTGGGAATTGCATTTTGCCGTAATCACCGGTTGATCGCTCTTCTTTCCTTGCTGGGCCTCATTCTTTCTCTGATCGCGATCGTGCCGGCGGGCCATGCGGCGCCGCGCCAGGTGACGCCACTGTTCGTGATTGACGGTTATGCTCTGTTCTACATAGGGCTCATCTTGACGGCGACCATTGCAGTGCTGTTGTTGTCTTATGGCTATCTTGCCGCGCGTCGCGAGCAACCCGAGGAATTTTATCTGCTGGTGCTGGTGGCGACACTTGGTGCAATCGGGCTGGTGGCCAGTGATCACTTCGCATCGTTCTTCCTCGGCCTCGAGACGCTCAGCATCTCGCTGCTCGGCCTGGTTGCCTATCCGCGTAACCATGGAAAGCCCGTGGAAGCCGGCATCAAATATCTGATTTTGGCAGGCATCTCCTCTGCATTTCTGTTGTTCGGCATGGCGCTGATCTATGCGCGGTTGGGAACGTTAGAATTCACTCGGATCGCGGCGTTGCTCATGGCGGGTGGGACTTCACCCGACCTTTACTGGCTAACCGGTCTCGCCCTTATCTTTACGGGGATTGGGTTCAAACTGTCGGTCGTGCCGTTCCACATGTGGGCGCCTGACGTCTATGAGGGCGCGCCCGCTCCGGTGTCGGCCTTTGTCGCCGTCGTTTCCAAGGGCGCGATGTTCGCCCTACTGCTCCGCTATTTTGTTACAGTCAATGCCGACGGTTTCGGTCCCGTGCCGATGATGATCGAGATCGTCGCCATCGCCTCGATTCTTGTCGGCAACCTGCTCGCCCTGCTGCAAAACAATATCAAGCGGCTCCTCGCCTATTCGTCGATTGCGCATCTGGGCTATCTGCTGGTCGCTTTTCTCGCGAGCGGCGCGCTGCGGATTGAGGCTGTAACCTATTATCTGGTCGCCTACACGGTGATGACCGTGGGAGCGTTCGGGATCATCACGGTGCTTTCTACGTCGAACGCGGCGGCCGAGATCGAGGATCTTGATGCGTATCGCGGCTTGATCTGGCGGCGTCCATGGCTCGGCGGCGCCTTTGCCGCAATGCTGCTGTCGCTCGCCGGCATTCCACTCACAATGGGTTTTGTTGGCAAGTTCTACGCGATCGCTGGCGGGGTTAGCGCCGCTATGTGGCCGGCTGTCGTTGCGCTCATCGTCGGTAGCGTTATCGGTTTGTTCTACTATCTCCGCGTCATCGTCGCGATCTGCACGCCTACTCCCGAAGGCGCAACCGCTTACGCTGGCGCCGTCCCAATGGTTGGCGGCGCGACGTTGGCGGCGCTCACCTTGATGCTGTTCGCACTCGGAGTTTATCCGACGCCGCTGGTCCATCTTATCCAGGTCACCGCGGCGCAAATGACGGTCAGGTAACGCCGACGCCGACGGTTAACGAAACCTCTCATCGCGCAGTGTGTGACTACGATGAAGAAGAACGCGCTGCATGTCCGGAGCGGCCGATCAGGACAGTCTCTTTGACGACAAGGCCCAAGTATGTCGTGCAATCTGCTCATCCTCCTGCGACGGGAAAACGAGCACTGAGCAGCGTGATGCGGGACAGCTGACAAGATTGTTCGGAGAAACATTCCTAGCCTCGTCGAGGCTGACGCCGAGCCAGGATAGGTCCCGACAAATCGCAGCGCGGACTTCCGCATCATTTTCTCCGATGCCGCCGGTGAAGACTATCGCATCGAAGCCATCAAGCGCAGCGATCATCGCCGCCACCTGCTTGCGCACGGAATAGCAGAAC
>JBAUUA010001107.1:0-4478 GCA_049582465.1 Bradyrhizobium sp.
GGAGGGACTCGTAAGGAGCGGGCCGAGCCTGAGCAGCGTTTGACGCGACCTCGACGCCGTGCTGGTCCCGCAAAAAGAGGCGCGCGGTTGCCGCCTTTGGGCGCGCGCTCGGCCTGTCGTGTTGCGTCAGGTATTCGGTCGCGCTTCTCATCGCATCCGCTGCGCCGCGCTTGCTTTGGCTTCGTCGCCGGACGGGAAGCCGCCGCAGGCGTGTTCTCGCTTTTCCTCATGTCTGGTCTTCCCTCAGCCCGCGGTGGTCAGTGACCCCGGGGGATTCTGGTTCATTTAGTCGAGAGCAGCAGTCGTCATCGGTAACTTTAAGTTATTTGCGCATGTTATGACTGGACGTCGCGGTGGAAGTGCTTGCGCATCTCCCCCAAGGTCCTGGCGTAGGAGACAACGACCGGGTTTTCTATGGCCCCGTCCAGGCTGAGCTTGTTCAGGAACGCGGCCGTCGCTGCCGCGAAGTCGTCCTCGACGAGCCGCCTGCCATCGGGGTTGGCAGAGCCGGTGTGGTGGCGTGAGCCAGAGCCTGCGTGGGCAGACCGAGGCTTAGCCGCCGTGATCTCGACCAAGTGCACCCCAGGTTTCGCGCCCGTGTTGTGGAACAGGCGGACTGTCTCGCCGTCGGCGAATGCTACTGCCGTACCGGCAGGTGGAATCATCGCAAGAACTCCTTTTCACGGTCCGGGATAAACACCGGCGGGCTATGATGCATGCCGGCGCTCTGCGGCGCCTCTTCGAAAAGCTCCTGGCGCTAAGCCCCCCAAAGCACAGCAGTCCCGACGGCGGCCGAAAGAATCGACGCGGCGAACACGGCGATCTTGGCGGCCGAGAAGTCAGCGGCGCTTGGAAACGCCTGCCCGGCGATGAAGAGCGACATCGTGAAGCCGATGCCAGCGAGGGCTCCCGCCCCGGCCAACTGCCGCCACGTGTACTCCGCTGGCTTGACGGCTATGCCTGCGCGCACGGCCGCGGCGGCCGCGAGGAACACGCCGACCGGCTTTCCCATGGCGAGGCCGGCGACGATCGCGGCCATGAGCCAACCATGCCCAACGAACACGCCCGGGTTGATCGTCACGCCCGCATTCGCCAGTGCGAAGATCGGGAGGACAGCGTAGCTCGACCGTGCGCCAGCGTGCCGTAGCAGCCGGTCAGCGGGCGATTCAAGTCTATCATAGATCGCGTCAAGTGCGTGCAGTGCCGGCGTGGAGGGGCCGTGCCTGAGCACCTCGCCATCATGCCGAGCCTCGGAGGCGATAATGGTGCTGGCCTGCGTCATAAGGGCGGCCAAGTCGGCCGGCGGCCGCGTCGGAATGAACAACGCCAGTACCACGCCGGCAAGCGTAGCGTGGAGGCCACTCGCGTAGACAAACGCCCACAACGCGACGCCCAACAGGATGTAAGGCGAGAGAAGGTAGACTCTCGACCGGCTCAGCAGCGCCAGCGCAACGACCACCGCCGCAGCCGCGGCCAGGTAGCCCGGATGGATATCGCCGGAGTAGAACACAGCGACGACCACGATCGCGCCGATGTCGTCAACGATGGCCGCCGCGGTGAAGAAGATGCGTAGCTCGACGGGAACGCGGGCGCCCATCACGGCAATCAAGGCAATCGCGAACGCGGTGTCGGTCGCCATCGGAACGCCCCAGCCGGGCGACCACGGCCCCGCAGGGATAACCAGCGCATACAGAAGCGCCGGCACGACCATGCCCCCGAGCGCGGCGGCGATCGGAAGCGCGGCGGAGCGGCGGCTTGCGAGGTGGCCAACTGTCATCTCGCGCTTCACTTCCAATCCCACGACGAGGAAGAACACCGTCAGCAGGCCGTCGTTGACCCAATGGAGGACGGACATCTGAAAGGCTGCGTCGCCCAAGCTCACGCCGAACTCCTGGTGCCAGAGCGCCTCGAACGCCGGCCCGATCGACGAGTTCGTCAAGACGATCGCCGCCACGGTTGCGAGGACGAGCAAAATGCCGGCGGACGGGCCCCAGCTCGCGAAGTCCAGGGCTGCCGTACGGACGCGGTGGCCGAGCGTGCCGAGCATCGCGTCGACGAGAGAGCTCTCGTCCCAGGGTCCGTCGTAGCGCCGACAGTTGATGTAGAAGGTCGGCGTGAATCTCACCCCGCTTGCGCGTGAGCTTGCGACGTCCGCCTCCACCCTCGCCCTCGCGCGCCGCATGGCGTCGCTGTCGCTGAGCGCGAAGTCGGCGTTCACGCCGAGGTCGGCGGCCACCGCGACGAGGTCGTCCTCTGTGAGTTGCATCGACCTTGTCATCAGCTTGATATGCGCGGACCAGAACGCCTCGGCCGTCCGGGCCAGCTCAGCGAGCTCGGCGGCCCGAAACGCAAGGCTGTTGTCCGTGAGCGGCCTGTGCCGGAAGGCGTAGCAGACGCGGTCGCCGAGTTGATCGCGTGCTTGCGCGATGCGCTCGTTGGCGGCCCTGCAGTGCGGGCACGCGTAGCTGCCGTACTCGACGAGCGTGATCTCGGCATCGGCGGGGCCGAGCACGTGCTCCGTTGCGTGGTCGACCGGACGGTCGAGCCGGCCGGGCGCAATCATTTGCTCCATCGCTGAACCGGTCTCCACGCGTTCGCGCCTGCTACGACGTCGGCGCGGCCGCCGCTGGGTTGTACGACATGGAATACGCCGCCGTTGGGTGACGGCGTGTCCGCGATCGCCGTACCGACGATACTGCTGGGGAGCCCAGTTGCGTGCACGCGTGGGAGGAAGAGGCGCACCAGCGTTCCGCCGCCCTGCTCGCTCTCTATACCAATCGCACCTCCTCGTCCTTCGGCGAAGCGCTGGACCTGGGTGAGCCCGAGGCCGGTGCCGCCGCCCGCGGCCTTTGTCGTGAAGTACGGGGTGAAGGCCTGCGCGAGGACCTCCTCGGGCATGCCCTCCCCGGCGTCGGCGACGACGATCTCGACGAACCCCCGGGCCGTACCAGCGGAAGGTTCGACGTTCCGCGCCGCGACGGTGATTGAGCCGCCCCCTGGCATAGCATCGGCCGAGTTTCGGCAGAGGTCCAGCAAAGCAAAGTAAAGCTCTGCCGGGTCGGCATTGAAGGCCCACAAATCAGGGGCGATCTCGGTGCGGACCGCGACGTCCGGACGCAACGCCCAGTCAAGCGTTCCCGCTATCGCTGCGAGGCGACTGCCTGCGACAAACCCGTCGATCGACTTGGGGCGCGGTCGCGCGGCGTCGAGGAACTGCCGGCTGAGCAACGCGCCTCGCGTGATCGCCTCCTGCATTTTCCCGACGATCACCTTTCGGTATGCGGCGTCGCTCTGACACTCGAGAAGCCGGAGGCCGCTGCCGATCACAGCGAGAAGGTTGTTGATGTCATGGACCACGAACTGCGCCACGTCCCCGATCGCCCTCGCCCCCGCCGGCCCGCCAACGGCGACGGCGCCTTGCGTGTAGGACCGTTGGCTGGTGTGGTACACAATCCCCGAAACCTCGCCGTCGGACCCGACGAGCGGGATCTCCACATACCTGGACGCGACGAGGCCGCTACCGCGTCCGCGCACCCAACTCACCCTTGCGCTGAACGCACGCTGCACTCCAAGCGCGACGCCGGCGCCGTCCACGAGCACGACGACATCCTCCAGCGGCGGGTGTTCGACAGAGCCGGGGGATGAAACGCCGATTGTCTGTTTGATCTGCATATCGGACCTCCTGGCCTGTGATCTTCAACGGAACGCCGACTTCGGCCCGTACACGAGGACGGGCGACGATCGCTAGAAGATTGAATCCACGACGGTCAAAAAGAAAATCACCTCTCGCCATGGAGTCGATAGCCGACCGTTATCGGAATGGCTGAGAGACGCTTGGCAGGCTACGGCGGGAGTGCGGCGCTTCCCTCTGCGCCGCCTAGCCGGAGCGGAACTCTCGGCGACCGTGAAGAGGTGTTCACGTGCCTATTCGCCGGGCAGGCCTTTATTACACGCGGTTCAGCCGATTCAACGCAATAACACTGGTGCTGCGAGCGCGGTCGTGAGGCCAAAGCGCCGGCGTACACCCCGCCGCAAGAATTGCGAGTATGCCCCAGAGCATTGCAGGACGGCCTGCCCCCTGGACTCGCGGTCCCCTATTGGATCAATGCTGAGGGAGAGCAACGCCTCTCGCTCCGAAGAGCTCGGCGCGCGACAGGCTTCACCTTTTCTACTCTCATTGGTTCGGTAGCTGCCACTCGTACGGATTTTCAACTCTCCAGGCGTTGGTTCAAAATCCCCGCACCGAGTTTCCCTTCGGCCACAAGGCCCGGCCATTCGTCGCTCGGCGTCCTTCCCACCACGATGAAAAACTACTGCACTGGTGGCACACCGTCGTTCGTTGCCATCGAATACATATCACTCCCCTTCACGGCGCCTGAAGACTAAAGTGGAACGTCGTCTTCAGCGCAGGGGCATCGATTCTCTCTGCGGGAGCCAACCGTGCCGACAGCCGCGACACATCTTGGTGAACTCAATCC
>JBAUUA010001108.1:0-7012 GCA_049582465.1 Bradyrhizobium sp.
CGTGCTATCAGCGGCAGGAGGCCGAACTCGCCGCCAAGCGCAAACCCGAAAAGCCCGTCGACACCACGACGATGGATTCGCTGAAGCAGATGCGCCAGGACGACGAGGCGGTCTACCAGAGCCTGCACAGCATCTGCCGAGGCTGCTGAGTTCCCTTCCCGTTGCGCGGAGCGCGCAAGAAAATCGCTGATGACCCAAGATGTTCAAGCGGTTTTTCCCATCATGGCGTCGCCTGTCATTTCGCCCCAATTCGCGCCGGAGCCATCGGCGTCACGATATAAACGGCGTTCCGTTCCCTTCGGAACCGTTCGACTTGGCAAGACATCACTCGCATCAGGGTATAGCCAACCAGCTCAATGGATAGCCGGAGCATCGCTATTGCGGTGCCAGCCGGCGCTGCGTGCAATGATTGTAAACAATGGAGAGCGTCATGAAGGTGCTGATGGTTATCACATCCCACGACCAACTGGGCAACACCGGCAGAAAGACGGGCTTCTGGCTCGAAGAGCTCGCAGCTCCCTACTACGTTTTCAAGGATGCCGGCGTTGAGATCACGCTGGCTTCGCCAAAGGGCGGCCGACCGCCGCTCGACCCCAAGAGCAACGAGCCCGAGTTCCGCACCGACCTTACGGTCCGGTTCGAGAAGGACGAGGCTGCCGAAGCTCAGCTCGACAAGACCCTTCGCCTTGACAGCGTCAGGCAGGAAGACTTCGACACCGTCTTCTACCCGGGCGGCCACGGCCCGATGTGGGATATCGCCGAGGACAAGAACTCCATCAAGCTGATCGAGTCGTTCATTGCCGCCGGCAAGACCATCGCTGTCGTCTGCCATTCCACGGGTGCGCTGCGTCACGTCAAGGCGCCGGACGGCAAGCTGCTGGTGCAGGGCAAGGAAGTCACCGGCTTCACCAATGGCGAGGAGGAGGATGTCGGCCTCACCAAAATCGTGCCCTTCCTCGTCGAAGACGAGATGTTGAAGCTTGGCGCCACCTTCTCGAAGGTGGCCAACTGGGGGGTTCACGTGGTCAGCGACGGCCTGCTGATCACGGGACAGAACCCGCATTCCTCGGGCCCCGCCGCGAAGACCCTGATGGCGGCGCTGAATCAGAAAACCAAACCGGCTGCCAAAGCCCGGGCTTCGTAGCTCGAATATCCATCGAGCGGCTGCTGATTTTCCATGGATGCGGTCGCCGGTTGCCGTTGGAGAGGCGCGCTCGATGGGCGCCTCGCCGACGGCATCGACCCGCAGATCGACACGATCGCACGGCGCCGTTGCCCTACCTGCCCGTCCGCCAATCGCCCGCGCGTTTTTCCGCGAACGAAGCAAGCCCCTCCGAGGCTTCCGCGGTCTGGCGCCGCGCCGCGTGCATCCGCACCAGCCGCGCATGGGCCTCGTCGTCGACGGCCATGCCGCCGAACGAGCTTTCCATCGCCAGGGCCTTGGTTTCGGCGAGCGCCTCGGGGCCGTTGGCCAGCAATTGTTCGACCACTTTGGCGCCGGCGCTTTCCAGATCAGCCAGCGGCACCACCTCGTGCACCAGCCCGATGCGGCGGGCGTCCTCCGCGCCAAAACGTTCGCCGGTCAGCGCGTAGCGGCGGACCTGCCGGACGCCGATGGCGTCGCATAGTTGCGGGATGATGATCGCGGCCGTCAGCCCCCAGCGCACTTCGGTGATCGAGAACATCGCATTGTCGGCCGCGATCACCACGTCGCAGGCGGAGATCACGCCGGTGCCGCCTCCGAAGCAGCCGCCCTGCACCAGCGCCACCGTCGGGATCGGCAGCAGGTTCAGCCGCTGAACCGCTTCGAAAGTGGCGCGCGACACCGCCTCGTTCTCGGCCGCAGATTTCGGCCGCACGCCGTTGATCCATTTCAGGTCCGCTCCGGCCTGAAAATGCTTGCCGTTGCCCTTCAAGACGACAACGCGCAGCGAAGGCTTTGTGCCGAGGTCATCCATCGCAGCGAGCACGCCGCCGATGAGGCCGGCGTCATAGGCGTTGTTGACCTCCGGGCGGTTCAGCGTGACCGTGGCGACGCCGCGTTGATCGAGATCCCACAGCACTGGATTGGCGGACATGGCCGATTCCTTTCGTTCGATGCTCTTGCCATGTCAGGCATACGGCGACATCGCCGGCCGCGTCCAGTCCTGCGATATCGCCCTGATGCCGGCGATGCGGTTAAGCGCGCCGGCACGGATTCAGTCATTGGGTTCCGGGAATAAATCCGGGCACGCCGGTCTTGACCACCGCGTTGAACCTGACCTTCGTCGTGATCTGGTCCCGAATCGCCCGCATGGCGTCTTCAGGCAGCGTCGAAATGTCAAAGCTCTCCTGGATACGCCCAGGTTTGGTCGAGGTGGTCAAGAAGGCGGTGCCGCGCTGTACGGCCCAGGCGAGCGCCACTTGGGCTGGCGTCTTGTGCACGCGCTGTGCGATAGCCGTAATCACAGGGTCGTCTATTACTTTTGGCTCCAGGGCATGTCCCAGCGCTGCGAACGCCTGCATCACGATCCCATGCTCCCGACAGAACTCGAGCAGCGCCCATTCGGGCAGGTACGGATGCGATTCGACCTGCACGACGGCAGGCTTGATCCGCGCGACCGCGACGATCTCCCGCAGCTTCTCCAACCCAATGTCCGACAAGCCGATCGCCTTGCAGTGCCCGTCGTCCACGAGGCGTTCCATCGCCTGCCATGTCTCCACCAACGTAACCCCCGGATCATAGATCACCCGGCCCTGCTCGTCCCTCGGGTCCTGCTCGTCGCCGGGTTGAAAGGCAAAGGGAGTGTGGATGAGATAGCAATCGACATAGTCGAGTTGCAGTCGCCGGCTACTCGCATCGAAGGCAGGTTTGACCCGCTCCGGACGATGATTGGTGTTCCATAGCTTCGTGGTAACGAACAGGTCCTCGCGCCGAACCGTCCCCGCCTTGAACGCCTCCTGCATCGCAACGCCAACCGCTTCCTCGTTGCGATAGCGTTCCGCGCAGTCGAGATGTCGAAATCCCGCCTCCAACGCAGCCCTGGTGGCCTGTTTGGTCGCAACAGGATCCGGAATAAGCGTGCCAAACCCGACCGCAGGGATCGCACCGGATCCGTGGGCAAGATGAAACCTCGTATAACGAACCGTATCGGATGTCGTCACGATCATACTCCCTTGTTTGAGTCCAGCCGCAGAAGCGGCGGACGGCTTCGACGTAACGCCGCGGATGCGATGTCATTTCACGGCTCCGCGGCTATCGACTGGCCGGCCGCGGCTTGCGGAGAAAAAGCACAAGCGGGCTCACGATCAGCATGGCGAACATCAGGATCTCGAACTGGTCGATGACCGCGACGACGGCCGCCTGGCGCGTGACCATATCGTTTAGCGCGGCCAGGCCCGGCCCGGCGATCGAGCCCGCGACACGAGCGGCGGCGCGGTAGGGCGTGAGGTCCTTGGCGAGCGCGACGTGCATGGCCTGGGTGTTGTCGTAGAAGAAGATCTGGACCACCGCGATGCCGATCGTGCTGCCATAGAGGCGGGACAGGTTGAGGAGCGCGCTGCCTTCCGGGCGGAGCTTCGGATCGAGCGTGCCGAACGCCGCCCTGGTGAGCGCCGGAATCAACATGCCGAGACCGGCACCCTGGAGCAGGCCGGTCTCGACCACCGGCCGCCAATCCATCGCCGGCGAATAGCCGAGCATCAGCCAATTGGCATAGACCACCAGCGCCATTCCCCCGATCACGAAAGGCCGGTAATCGGCTTGTGCCGGAACGAAGCTCGTCAGGACCACCGTCCCCACCAGCGTCACGCCGCGCGGGATCGTCATGTAACCGGTGGTGTCGACCGGATAAGTGAGCAATTCCTCCAGCATCGGTGAGGTCAAAGCCAAAGTCGGCAGCAGGACGAAGCCGAGGGCGAAGGATATGATCGTCGAGAGGACGAGATTGCGGTCCTTGAACAGCGCCGTGCGGAGAAAATGCGCCTGCGTCGTCAGGACGTGCACGATGAAGAGATAGAATCCCAAAACCGAGGCGACCGCTTCGGCCCAGATTTCCGCCGAGGCGAACCATTCCAGGCGCTCGCTGCGATCGAGCAGCATTTGCAGGCCGATCATGCCGAGGGAGAAGGTCGCCAGACCGAAGAAGTCGAACGGCGGGCTCCGCTCCGCCTTCTTCTCGTCCAGCAACAGCGCCATCGTCAGGAATATGAATCCGGTCATCGGCAGGCTGAAATAGAAGATCGAGTGCCAGCCATAATATTCACTGAGCCAGCCGCCGATGCCCGGTCCGCTGCTGATGCCGAGCAGGAAGCACAACGTCCAGGCCAGGCTGATCCGGGCATGGCCCGCCGGCGACAGCACATCCAGCAGGATCGCCAGCGACAGCAAAGCCAGCGGGGCGCTCGCGGCTCCCTGGATGATTCGAGCGAGTACGAACTGGACGGAGGTCGTCGCAAGGGTGTCGAGTATCAGGGCGAGCGCGAAGACGGCGATGGAGAACTGATAGATCGCCTTGCGGCCATAGCGGCCCGCGAGCCAGTGCGTCATCGACATGACCACGGCGCTCGCCGCGATATAGGACGAAAATATCCAGCCGACCTCGTCGTTGGCCATCGACAGGGTTCCCTGGATATGCGGCAGGGCGGCATTCGGCAGCGAGATGTTGACGGCCTGCATGTAGGTCGCCATGAGGGCCGCCACGGAGATGGCGCGATGGCCGGCGACTGCAGTGCTCGATGGGAGGGCGGTGCTCATTTGGCCTCCATCGCCAGCGCGGGCTGGAGCGGATGGCGTAAGGTGCGGCGATAGCCGGTGTTGACCCGCGCGGTTACACTGATGCCCGAGAACAGCGGCCTGGTCGGATCGACCTCATCGAGATCAAGCCGTACCGGCAGACGCTGCACGACCTTGACCCAGTTCCCGGTCGCATTCTCCGGTGGCAGTACCGAGAAATCCGATCCGGTGCCAGGACTCATGCTGACGATGTGCGCCTTGAACGTGCGATCCGGATAAGCATCGACGCTGATCGTCGCCGCTTGACCCGGACGCATGTGGGTCAGACCCGTTTCGCGGAAATTCGCTTCGATCCAGAGGCGCCGGCTCGACAGCAGCGAGAACACGGGAGCACCGGGATTGACGAACCCGCCGACCTGCAGGTCGTCGACCCTCGTCACTATGCCGTCGTCGGGCGCCGTCACCGTCGCATAGGAGAGATCGAGCCAGGCACGGTCGAGCTGCGCCTTGGCGGCGCGAACCGTCGGATGGCGATCGATCTCGATATCCGGATCGCCGTCCAGCGCCACGATGGTGTTGGCGATCTGCTGTTCGATCGATGCGACGTGCTGGCGGGCGACCTTGAGATTCGTCTCGGCCTGCTCGTAGACCGCGCGCGGGGTAAAATCGGAGGCGACCAGCGCTTTCTTGCGGTCATACTCGCGCTGGTCAAAGGCAGCCGAATCCTTCGCCGACTGCAGTTCGGCCTGTTGCTGCCGATAGGTCGCTTTGAGCGAATCGATCTGCAGGCGTGCGCTGCCGAGGCGGGCCTCCGCCTGGTCGACCGCAATCTGGTAGGGCTCCGGATCGATTCGGAACAGCACTTGGCCCCGCGCGACGCGCTCATTGTCCCGGACGGCGATGTCGACCGCCTGGCCGGCAACCCGGGCATTGACGGTTACCTTCGCCGCGCGAACGAAGGCGTCGTCGGTCGTGACGTAAGGCTCCTCAGTGAGGTACATGGCGGCGCCGAATGCGGCTACCAGGATCGGCAGTGCGAGCATCAGGGGCCGGCGCAGCCGTTCCCTGATTCCCCTTCCGAACATTCCGGCCACGCCGTCGTATCGAGGGCCATCGACGACTCGTTCGAATGACGCCTCGGCCACAGAGCTGGCGACCGTTCCCATTGTCCCGGCGCCCACCCGTTGCCTCGCCGCGCCGCCCTCGCGGAACTCCTTGCGGTCGCCCATCCAGCCGGCGACTGGCGAAAAAATAAACCCCATCGGAAAACCCTCGCGTCCATTGTATCTCCTAACGTTCGTTACAAATATGGCACTGCCACGCAGCGATCAAGGTACCTGTCCAAATATTTTTGTAACGATGTCTACAAAATATGGACTAGCATGCAGCGATCAGGGAGTTTTCCGATATGGCACGAAAAAACAGCGAAACCGGACCGGCGCGTCGCGGGCGGCCGCGGGCCTATGACTCACAGGCGGCGCTCAAGCGGGCAACGGAAACCTTCTGGAGGACCGGCTACTCCGGGACTTCCCTCGACAGCATTGCTGCCGCGACCGGCATGAGTCCGCCGAGCCTCTATGCGGCATTTGGCAACAAGCGCGCGCTCTATCTCGATGCGCTCGCGCGCTATTGGGAGATCAGCCTGGCCGCGACACGGGAGGCCCTCGCGCAGGATCGCCCCTTGGCCGAAAGCCTGATGCTGGCGTATGACGCGGCGTTGTCGATCTATTTTTCGGGCAAGGGAGCCGCGCGCGGCTGCTTTGTGGTCGGGACCGCGGTAACCGAAGCCGTCGAAGATGCCGCGATCCGGAACAGTATCGCGGAGGGACTCCGTTTGACTGACGCCGATTTCGAAGCCCGTTTCCGCAAGGCAGTCGAGCGAGGCGAACTGCAGCGCGATGCCGATCCCGCGGCGCTTGCGGTCGTCGCATCAGCCACGATGCACACCATCGCCATCCGCGCCCGTGCCGGCGCCAGCCGTGCCGAACTGAGGGAAGTCGCCCGCAAGGCGGTGAGCGTAATCTGTGGATGCCGGGTAGAGGCGGGCTGAGCCAAAACGCATTCTCACGCGTCGAACGAACGTAGGCGAATGTTTCGAGCCCATCGACCCCAGTTTGGAGCGCTTAAGGGCGTCCAGTTTTGCATCGATCTTGGGCCACTCGCAGTCTATTCCCGCAGCGGCAGCCGCTACTCCGCCGCGTCGAGGATGGTCTTGCCCAGCGTGTTGTCGACCACGACCGGCGTCTCGAAGAAGCTGATCTCGGGTGACGTGCCATAGCGATCGGTGATCATCTGGCG
>JBAUUA010001109.1:0-3640 GCA_049582465.1 Bradyrhizobium sp.
ATGCGGCAATGCTCGATCTTTCGTGGGACCGGAGAGCGGGCCGATATCGGGGTCACCAGCTGCGCTTGAATCCCGCGGTGAGGCTCTTGCTGGTGGTGCCGAGCGGCGTTTCGCCGATCGAGCCGGTAACGCTGACGCCGTCGAACAGTTTCTGTTCGGCGCCGATCTTGCGAAGCCCTTTGTCGTCGGTGGAGGAAAGCGTCTGCCCGGCGATCAGGCTGGTGCCGGTGTCGGCAATGCTGAGCCTGGCCGATTGCTCGGTCTGGTAACTCCGCTCCGGCCGCGCCGTGATGCCGGGCACCGGGAGGAGGCTCTGCTGGGTGACATTGTAGCCGTTTTGCAGGGTGAGCGAATATTGATCGCCGAGCGGCAGCGACTTGCTCAAGGAGGTGCCGAGCCTGCTCTGCTCCTGCCCGGGATCGACGCGGGCTTCGACCGCCGTCTTGTCCCAGATCGATCCGACGCCGGGGGCGGTGACCGTGGCCCAGGCGGTGCCGGAGGATTGCGGCGCGCTGCCGCCATTCTCGGCCTTTTCAGCCAAAAGCTCCGACATCGTCGAAGGTTGCCGCGCGACCCTCATGTCGGCGCCGACCTTGGCGTCCCAGAACGGCGAGACCGGCTGTTTCACCGAGACCGCGGCCGAGCCGTTGGCGTCCTTCTTTGATGACCACGACATGTCGCTGCCGGTCGCCGATTGCGAGGAACTCGCCTTCGAGACCGGGCGGGTGGCGAGCGTGGAGGCGTCGACGTTGAGCTGGCTCCAGTCGAGCTCCAGCCCCTTGATGTCGGAATCGTCCGCGTCGGGCGCGGCGGCCGTTTCCGCCGCGGGGGCTTGCTGGGCTTGCTGATCTTCCGGCCATGGCGACATCTGCGGCGACATCTGCGCGCTCGCCGGTGGCATCAACGCCAAGCTGACGCCGGCCGCCAGAATCGGCAGCATCGCCCGGTATCCTATTCTGGAGAACATAACCCCGCCCGCATCCAAGTTGGGCGAGGATGCGTGCAGATCGGCGCGAAATTGTGGCGGGGCATGGTGCGATCCACCGGACGAAATGCCAGGCAGGCAAGCGCCAGCGTGCCCACCAATATGCGCGAACAAGAGAGGTGGGTGCGGCGCCGGCGCCTTCACCCACCTTACAAGCTCGCCATGACAATCAGGCGAACGACGACATCTTCGGCAAATGGATCGGACGGCCGAGCGCCTGTTCCACCAGATCGAAGGTGTCGACGAGAATGCGGATATTGGTCAGCTTGCCGGCCTTGAACTGCGCGAAATGGGCGATCCGCAAGCTGATCGGCTTGTCGGAGTCCAGCGCCGTCAGCGAATAGCGCAGCATCGATGCCGCGGAATCCACGCCCAGCATGATGGTCTCGCGGTCGAAGCGGCGAACCCGGATGTTGTCCGCGATCTGCCGGAGCACCTCCAGCACGGCCGCCTTGCCGCGGCGTGCGCCGAGGAACGGAAACATGTCGATCGGGCCATAGATCGCCCAGTCGACATCGTCATCGATCAAGTCTTCGATTTCGTCGGGCCGGCGTTCGTTGATCGCGCGATGCAACGCGCGTGAGAAACGCCAGAGGCTGTGCTCTGTCATTGCTTTTTCGCTTTCCGAACTGGATTTCGAATCAGCAAACCGCCCTAACGGACGCTACGGGCCGGACGTCATTAGCGACGCCCGGCCCGGATGCTGCACTTCATTGTTGAAGCTCTAAATAGAGTCACCCGGCCGAAATACAAGGTTCAATATTGCATTGCACAAATGCGGGCGGAGCTTCACACGTTCACGTGTCGTGGCGCCCGATCGGCTCCCGCTCGATGGCGATTTCGGCGTCGCGCACCGCGATGACGCCGAACAGCGCCGCGCCGCCGAGCCCGCCGATCGCGGCGCCCAGCGGCATGAAGGTGAAGAACACCAGCATGCCGCTATAGCCTTCAAAATCAGTGGTTTTGAAGATTTCGACCCAGGCGAGCCCGGCGCCGATACCGAGAGCGGCGCCGCCGAGTGCACCCAGCACCAGACCCAGCAGCACGAGCAACGCAATCTTCATGGGGGTGTTTTCGCCGGTCGATGTTCGCTTTAGCCCACGATAGGTCGCGGGCCCGGGCGGCAAGGTTCAACGCGGCGGGGAAGATATTGGTCGGTCGGCGGGGCGACATAACGCGCCCCGGCTTATGAAGGAGCAGGGATTTAAGCCTTGTCCAGCCCCCGTTCGGACAGGATCGCGGAGACGTCGGTTTCGAGCACCTGCTGCACCAGGTCGAAGGAATCGAGGATCTCGCGGATCTGCGCGATTTGCCCGTCGCGAAGGGTGTAGAACACCGCCACGTCGAACTGCATGACCCTCGCATTGCTGCGCTTGGTGAAGAACGCGCGCAGATAGGCGGCGACCTTGTCGCCTTCGGCCAGCAGCATGGGCCTCTCGTAGCGAATTCTGGAATAGCGGGCGTGGACGGTTTTCCACATCTCCCGCACTTCCGCCTTGCCATGCCACGCGCCCATATGCGGCAGTAGATCAATCGGCGCGTGGGTGAGGAAATCGATGTCGTCGGTGCAGCGCGCCAGCGCGCCCTCGATATCGCCGGCCTCGAAATCATCGAGCGCCTGGAGCACGCGCTGGCGGTTGAGTGATTCGATCATTTGTTTTCCCCCGCCGGTGTTTTGGCCCGGCTCGCATTTCCGGTTGCATTGTGGGCGGAATTCCACCGGGATCAATTGGACCTAAGGTGTCCCATCCATTTGACGTTAACAGTTCGAAAATGGTTCACAACCGCTGGCTGTATTTTGGAAAATCGCGCTGCGATGCCTTGCCGCGGCCGATGGCGCGGTTCGGCGGCGCTGGCCGTTTTCGGTCGATGCGGTGCGGAAGATGGCGCGGCCTGTGGGCATGGCGGAACGCCGGCAGGGCGCGCAAACGCACCCCATCACGGGATCCGCGACCACGCAGTGCGCTGGATGGCGTCGCGCGGCCGAGGGCGCGTCGTCGACTTTGGGGCTGGTTTGACGCCTGCCTGCATTCAGGGCAGTGCGTCGGTCTCAGCTCTTCTTGCTGTTCGGGCTCTGGCCGGCCGGCGTCGTGCCGGACGAGAACGGTGACGGGGCGGCGCCGCCCTTCTTGAAGTTCTTGTCGGCCTTCGGTTTCTTCTTTTCCTTGTTGCTGCGCATTTGTCCCTTGGCCATGGCGATCTCCCTGGCGGCCGGTTGAACGATGCTGGCGCCGGCGAACGATAGCAAATCCGCCGCTGCTTGTATGCGGGGGGACGCATCGCGGCGGCACATTTTCGGTCGGTGCATGGCGCCACGTGGCGCTCCCTGTGAAGTGGTTTCACTTGTCAAACAGCCACAACCGTCATTGCGAGCGAAGCGAAGCAATCCATTTTTCTGCCAGCAAAAGGGGGATTGCTTCGTCGCTTCACTCCTCGCAATGACGGCTGGATACGACTTCGACGGCCAAATACGACTCCGCATTCCCGCGGCGCAGCGCGCCCGAGTTTTGCAAAGAACCTTCCGCCCCAAAAGAGGGCGCGCGGGAATGCCGGGTGCCCAGTGCACCCGCAGATGGGGTAACGGGCTCTCCGGAGGCCTTCCAAGCAAGCCGCGCTAGCTACGGCGCTATTGGTGGCGCGCGTCGCGCGGCTTGC
>JBAUUA010001110.1:0-5120 GCA_049582465.1 Bradyrhizobium sp.
GTTCAGGACTACGTGGCGATGTGCCCGTATCAATTGCCACCCGAAAGCCCGATCTTCGTCGGTGCCCGCGGCGGGCCGCTCAGTCCGCGGATCATCCAGCTCACCATGGAGCGGCTGCGCGGCTCGCTCGGGCTGCCCGACAGCGCGACGCCGCACGCGCTGCGGCATTCCTTCGCGACGCATCTCCTGAGCCGCGGCGGCGATTTGCGCGCAATCCAGGAACTGCTCGGGCACGCGTCGCTGTCGACCACGCAGATCTACACCGGCATCGACAGCGAGCGGCTGCTGGAAGTCTACAAAGCCGCGCATCCCCGCGCCTGAGATCGCCCGGCTTTAGTCACGACATGCCACGATAACGCCGGCTTGCCTCTTGCGCGGGCGCTGCTGTTCGGTCAATCGTGGGCGATCGAGGCGGGAGGGAATCATGAGCGCGCACGAGAGCATGGAGCAGGCGGAGCACACCAAGGAAGCCGCCGGCGAAAACAGGAAGATCGCGCTCTTGATTGCGATCATTGCGCTGTGCCTCGCGCTGTCGGAGACGCTGGGGAAGGGTGCCCAGACCGAGGCTATCAGCAAGAACGTCGAGGCCTCGAACCTGTGGGCGTTTTTCCAGGCCAAAAGCATCCGCCGCACCGTGGTGCAGACCGCTTCGGAGCAATCCAAGCTAAGCCTCAGCCTGGTGGGCGACGACGCCGCCAAGGCCGGGCTGCAGAAGCAGATCGACGACTGGCAGAAGACCGCGGCACGCTACCGCTCCGAACCGGAAACCGGCGAAGGCACGGAGCAACTGTCCCACCGCGCCAAGGAAGCCGAGGAGGAGCGCGACCTCGCCACGGCAAAGTACCATCACTTCGAACTCGCCTCCGCCGCCTTTCAGATCGGCATCGTGCTGGCGTCGGCCACCATCATCACGGGGATAATCGCGCTGGCCTGGGTCTCGGGGCTATTGACGCTGGCAGGGATCGCATTCACCGCGCTCGGCATCTTCGTGCCGCACCTGCTGCATTTGCCGTGATCGGTTAGAGCCTAGAGCAGGATGAATTTCGATTGAATCGAGCCGTTCGCTTTCCCTTCACCTCTCCCCATCGGGGAGAGGTCGATTTGCCTCGGCGACGCGTAGCGTCGTCCGGTGCAAATCGGGTGAGGGGGCGGAGCTCTCAGGAGGGACCGTAACCCCTCACCCGGCGCGATGCGCCGACCTCTCCCTACGGGAGAGGTGACCGGAGCCCGATTGATCTAACCAAAACTTATCCCGATCTAGCGCGCTTCGTGCACGCTCTTGCGGAAACGCTGGATCAGCCGCAGCGTGCGCGATGACCAGCTGCTGCCGTCGCCGCGCAGCGCGGCCCTGATTCGCGACTTGATCGGATCGACCAGCGCATTCGCCTTGGCGCGCAATGCAAGGACAAATTCGTAGAGCGTTTCGAACCAGTCCATTTCCAGGAGCTTGTCCTTTGTCACGTCGAAGACGAAAGCGGCGACGCCGACCCCCAAGAATTTGGCGAAGATGATGGTGGCGACGGCGCTCATCCAATATTCATGGGTGAGCAGCCAGAGGCCGACCAGTTTTAGCGGAAACAGCGGAATCACTGGCACGATGAAGACGATCAGCGTCATCGCCGGCGACAGCGTATCGACGCGCTCGGCGAGCCATTGCTTGAAGGCGCGCAGCGGGATCAGCGCCACGAACCACGCCACGATCGGCTCGAGGTGATCCCACAGCCAAGCTTCGATCAGGAAGATGATCGCGAGCAGAACCCAGATCGGCTGTAAAAGGCGGCGCATCATCCCTGAGTGTCCCCGCCCAATTCCCGGGCTTCGATCACATATGTATCGCTCGCTTGCCGACTGCAAGCGCCGCTTCCTTGATGGCTTCCGAGCGGGTCGGGTGGGCGTGGCAGGTGCGCGCCAGATCCTCGGCGGAACCGCCGAATTCCATCAGGACGCAGGCTTCGTGGATCATTTCGCCGGCCTCGCGGCCGATAATATGAACGCCAAGCACCCGATCGGTCTTCGCATCTGCGAGAATCTTCACGAAGCCTTCGGTGGTCTGGTTGACCTTGGAGCGGCCATTGGCGGTGAACGGGAATTTGCCAACGGTGTAAGCCACACCCGCCTGCTTCAGTTCTTCCTCGGTCTTGCCGACCGACGAAACCTCCGGCGTGGTATACACAACCCCTGGTATAACATCGTAATTCACATGCCCGGCCTGCCCGGCGAGGATTTCCGCGACCGCGACGCCCTCGTCCTCGGCCTTGTGCGCGAGCATCGGCCCCGCAACGACGTCGCCGATGGCATAGACGCCCTTCACGGTGGTCGCAAAATGCTGGTCGATCTGCACGCGCCCGCGATTGTCGAGCGCGACGCCGGCCTCCTTCAGGCCGAGGCCCTCGGTGTAGGGAACGCGACCGATGCAGACCAGCACCACGTCGGCCTCCAGCGTTTCAGCCTTGCCGCCCGCGGCCGGCTCGATCTGCGCGGACAGCGTTTTGCCGGAGGTATCGACGCCAGTGACCTTGGCGCCAAGCTTGAACGCAAAGCCCTGCTTTTCAAGGATGCGCTGGAATTGTTTCGCCGCCTCGCCGTCCATGCCGGGCAGAATGCGATCGAGAAATTCCACCACCGTGACCTGCGCGCCGAGACGGTGCCACACCGAACCGAGTTCGAGCCCGATCACGCCGGCGCCGACGATCAATAGTTTCTGCGGAACCTTGTCGAGCGACAGCGCGCCGGTCGACGACACGATGCGCTTCTCGTCGATCTCGATGCCTTTCAGCCGGGCGATATCGGAGCCGGTGGCGATGACGATGTTCCTGGTCTCCACGACCTGCGTCTTTCCGTCGCCGCCTGTCACCTCGACCTTGCCGGTGCCGAGCACCTTGCCCTTGCCGCTGATGACGTCGATCTTGTTTTTCTTCATCAGGAACTCGACGCCCTTGACGTTGCCGTCGATGCCCTGCTGCTTGAAATTCATCATCGCGGGCAGATCGAGTTTCGGCGCGGGAACGCTGACGCCCATCTTCGCGAAACTGTGCCCGGCCTCCTCGAACATTTCGGAAGCATGCAGCAGCGCCTTCGAGGGCATGCATCCGACATTGAGGCAGGTGCCGCCGAGCGTGGCATTCTTCTCGACCACCGCGACCTTCATGCCGAGTTGCGCCGCGCGCACCGCGCAGACGTACCCGCCGGGACCGGTACCGATGATAACGAGATCGTAAGTGGCCATGATTGGAAGTCCCGTGGCTGGATGCAGTGGCAGGTACTAGCGGCCGCCCGATACATCGAGGATGGCGCTGGTCACGTAGGAGGCATCGTCCGACATCAGCCAGACGATGGCGTTGGCGATCTCCTCGGCGGTGCCGACGCGCTTCATCGGCACGTTGTGAGCGAGACGATGCGCGCGGTCGGGCTCGCCGCCCGAGGCATGGATTTCGGTATCGATCAGCCCGGGCCGGATCGCGGCGACGCGAATGCCTTCGCCTGCGACTTCATAGCCGAGACCGATGGTGAAGGAATCGATCGCACCCTTCGAGGCCGCGTAGTCGACATACGTATTGGGAGAGCCGAGCTTGGCGGCAACCGACGACAGGTTGACGATGACGCCGCCCTTGCCGCCGTGCCGCGTCGACATCCGCTTCACCGCCTCGCGCGCGCAGAGAATGCTGCCGGTGACGTTGACCGCCATCATGCGCTGGATGCGCTCGGCCGACATCTCGTCGACCCGCGACGTCGGCCCGACGATGCCGGCATTGTTGATCAGCGCGCCCAGCGTTCCGAACTTGTCGGCGGCCTTGAACAGCGAAAGGATATCGTGCTCGTCGGCGACGTCGCATTTCAGCGCGATCGCCTTGCCGTTCTTGGCTTCGATGGCGGCGACGACCTCTTTCGCCGCGGCTTCATTGCTGGCGTAGCCGACGACGATTCGAAACCCGCGTGCCGCCGCGGCGATCGCGGTAGCGCGGCCGATGCCGCGGCTGCCGCCGGTGATGATTGCAACTCTGTCGGTCAAGTCTGGCCCCCGAGAAATCAAGCGCACGCCGCAGGAAAAGCCGCATCACGATCGCGGCGAACGCAACAAACCAAAGTCCCGATTACAGGTCCAGCACCAGCCGCGCCGGATCCTCCAGGTTTTCCTTGACGCGCACCAGGAAGGTCACCGCTTCCTTGCCGTCGATGACGCGGTGATCGTAGGACAGCGCCAGATACATCATCGGCCGGATCTCGATCTTGCCGCCGATCGCCATCGGGCGATCCTGGATCTTGTGCATGCCGAGAATGGCGGATTGGGGCGCGTTCAGGATCGGCGTCGACATCAGCGAACCATAGATGCCGCCATTGGTGATGGTGAAGGTGCCGCCCTGCATCTCGTCGATCTTGAGCTGGCCGTCGCGGGCGCGGCGACCGTAATCGGCGATCGACTTTTCGATCTCGGCGATCGACTTGTGGTCGCAGTCGCGCACCACCGGCACCACCAGGCCCTTGTCGGTGCCGACCGCAACCCCGATGTGATAATAATTCTTGTAGATCAAATCGGTGCCGTCGATCTCGGCGTTGACGGCCGGAATGTCCTTCAGCGCCTGCACGCAGGCCTTGGTGAAGAATCCCATGAAGCCGAGCTTGGAGCCGTGTTTCTTCTCGAACACGTCCTTGTACTGGGTCCGCATCGCCATGACGTGGCCCATGTCGACCTCGTTGAAGGTCGTCAGCATCGCGGCGGTGTTCTGCACTTCCTTCAGGCGCCGCGCTATGGTCTGGCGCAGCCGTGTCATCTTCACGCGCTCCTCGCGCGCGGCATCGTCAGCCGGCGACGGCGCGCGCACCTGCACCGAGGCGGCCGGCTGATTGACCGGGGTCGGCGCGGAAGCCGCCTTCTCGATCGCCGCCAGCATGTCGCCCTTGGTGACGCGGCCATCGCGGCCGGTGCCGGCAACCGCCGATGTGGAAACGCCGGATTCCTCGGCGATGCGGCGGGCCGCCGGCATCGCAGGGGCGTCCGTCTTCGGTGCGGGCGCCGGGACCGGCGCGGGCTTGGGGGCTTCGGCTTTGGGCGCTTCCGCTTTCGGTGCGGCAGCAGGGGCGGCAGCCTTTCCGGCCTTGCCTTCGGCGATGGCGCCCAGGAC
>JBAUUA010001111.1:0-6572 GCA_049582465.1 Bradyrhizobium sp.
GAGCAATATGGCGTGCCGATCTTCGAGGACGATTGCTATGCCGACCTGATCTGGGACGGCAAGCGACCGCCGGCGCTGTACGCCATGAGCAAGAACGGCGGCGTCATCCATATCGGCTCGTTTTCAAAGTCGATCGCGCCGGCCCTGCGGGTCGGCTTCATCGTCGCGCCCTGGGCGATGCTGTCGCGGATGCTGGCGCTGAAGACCGACGCCGGCTCCGGCGCGCTGGAGCAGATGGTGCTCGCGGAATATTGCGCACCGCATTTTGCCACCCATGTCCCGAAACTGACGCGCGGCCTGCGCGCCAAGCTCGACACGCTGATGGAGGCGCTCAACGAGCAATTCGGCACCGCGGCCGAATTCGAAGACCCAAAGGGCGGCATCTTCCTGTGGGTCAAGCTGCCGGACAATGTCGATACGCTGAAACTCTACCAGGCCGCGCTTGCCGCCGGCGTCGCCATCAATCCGGGGCCGGAATGGTCGACCGACAAGGGTTATGCCGGCAGCCGCTTGCGGCTGTGTTTTGCCAGTCCCTCGCATGAGCAGATCCGCGAAGGCGTCGCCCAGCTCGCGGAAGTGTGCCGCCGGGAATTCGGGGTGCCGGCGCGCATCGCCAATGTCGAGACACGCGCCCGCATCTGATCCTTCGCGCGATCCGGCGCAGCCGCATCACCAGAGGGTTCATCTTATGGCGGGGGATCGTTCCCAGCATCGCCTCGGCATTGCGCTCGTCGTCGCCGCCGCCGTGGCCTGGAGCACGGCGTCGTTCTTCACGCGGCTGTTGCCCTTCGATCCCTGGACGATCCTGTTCTGGCGCGGATTGTTCGGCGGCGGCCTGATCGCGGCCCTTCTGGTGCTGATGCAGGGCCGGGCCCGGCCTGCGCGACCTGACCAGGATGGGCAGAAACGGCTGGCTGGTCGCATCGCTGTCGACCCTGGGCATGATTTGCTTCATTCCGGCCCTGCAACTGACCAGCGTGTCGAACGTGGCGATCATTATCGCGACGGGCCCCTTCGTTGCCGCGGCGTTCGCCTGGATCCGGCTTGGCGAAGCCGCCCGATGGCAAACCATGGTGGCGAGCCTGGTGGCGCTCTGCGGCGTCGCGATCATCGTGGGCGATGCGCGCGCGAGCTCCGACATCCTCGGAGTAGCGCTCGCCTGCCTCATGACCGTCGCGATCGCGGCCATGACGGTGACGGTGCGGCGGCACAGGAACACGCCAATGGTGGCGGCGACCGACCTGGTGATTCTCGCGATGTTCGGGTTCTTTCAGGTCGCGCTGGGGCTGAGCCTGTTCGTGCTCGGCTCGCGCCTGTTACCGTCAGGACAGGCCACCCTGGTCGCGACGCTGGAGACGCCGCTGATGCCGTTTTGGATATGGCTGGCGTTCCATGAGGTTCCTGCGTTGCGGGCGCTTGTCGGCGGCGCGCTGGTGATGGGAGCCGTCGTCGCCGACGTCATCAGCGATAGCCGCGCACAGAAACGTATTGACCGATCTGCACGACGATCCGGAGATCAGCCGTCGACGTGAAACTCGACATTGACCTGCCCGCTGCCGCTCGAGGGGAAATATTCACAGAGCTGCTCGGCGGCGCCGTGGTAGTCGTACCAGCCGAGCGCGGCAAACAGCATGATGGTATCGGCCATTCCGCCCTCGCCGTTGCACTTGGTGGCGTAATCCGGAAGCATGTCGATGAATTCGCGGTAGCGTCCCTGCCGCCACAGCTCGAGCACGCGCAGATCGACCTGACGGTTGAATTCGCTGGCGATCGACGTCCACGCGTCCGGGCCGAGGTTATTGTTGGGCCACAGCCGATGCGAGAGCGATCCCGAGGCGAGGATCGCCACCCGTTCATCGGATTGCTCGATCGCCCGCCGCGTCGCTTCCCCCAGAATGCGGCTCTCCTCCGGCGAGGTGAACAAGGGAGAGGCCACGGAGACCACCTTGGCCCAGCCGTCGGGATTCATGTAGTGCATCGGCACGATGGTGCCGTATTCCAGCCCGAGGCTTGCAACCCGGTGCGCGATCACGTTGAGCCCGGCCTCGCGCGCCTCCGCGGCGATCGCCTCGGCGAGCGCGGTATCCCCCGGCAGGTCGTAACGCAGATCCTGGATCATGTGCGGGGCTTCGTGGCTCGTGAACGAACCCCGGTGATGCGGATTGGCGTTGATGTGGTAGCCGAAATTGGACAGCCAGTGCGTGTCGAACACGACGAAGGCCGAGACGCGGCGCTCCGACGCGCGGCGGCCAAGCTCCCGCAGCGCCCGCACCGCGTTTTCCCGCGCCGATTTGAGCGGGCTGCCCGCGGCCTCCGACAACATCAGCGACGGGACGTGGGTGACCTTGGCGGCGAGAACGAGCTTTCCCATTCAGAGATTCTCCTGTCGCGAGGGGCGGGAATGAAGCGGCTAGTCGCAGCGGATCGCATGGGCGATCCGGAGCAGCAGCATGATCGACACATTGCCCTTGCCGGCTTCGATCTGGGCGATGTAGCGCTCGGAGACCCGGGACCTGCGGGCAAGCTCGCGGCGCGACATGTCGCGGACGAGGCGCATCGCCCGCACGCGGTCGCCGAGCAGGCGCAGGAATTCGCTTTCGGAATAGGGCAGCGTATCTGAAGGCGCCGCCCGGGCCGTGAAGCCGGACGGCGCGTCCGCTTCGGATCTGATTCTGCTGTCTGCCACGCGCAACCCTCACCCCTCGGGCATGCTCGCCAGCCGCCTGGGCGCCCGCATTGATGCGGATCAAATCACCCGACGGCCCCGGCCGAAGCGCAACCGGGCTTAAATCCCCCACAATTGCCGCAAACGAGGACGGATGGTGCCGGCCTGGGGCGCGCGCGGCCGACGGCGCGGGCCGCATGGCACACGGGGATTGGAATGCTAGGCTTCAGGGGTGGTGCCGAAGACGGAGCCGGAAACTTGAACGGGCATTTCAACCGACTGGCGCTGGCAATACTGCTTGCTTTGACGCTTCCGCTTTCCGCGTCCGCCGAAACGGTGGCCCAGACGGTGCAAAAATGGGGATTGATCGGCCCATGGTCGCCGGACTGCTCGCTCAAGCCCGACCACGACAGGGGCACGGTGCTCGACTATGAGATCGTCGGCGATAACCGGGTCGTGCACCGGCGCGACTTCGGCGGCACCACCGATGAAAGCGAGGTCGTCACCGCCGAGATATCCCCGGACGGCATGCTGAATTTGCGGGTGTTCTTCCCGAGCCTCAAGCAGACCCGCGAATTCGGGCTGATGATGCAGTCCGACGGCACCATGCGCGCGATCTATAATCGCAACCAGAAGAACGAATACAGCATCAAGGACGGCAAGTTCACCGCCAACGGCAGCCCTACTCCGCCGCAGCACAAATGCATGTAGCGGGCGCAGCCGTCGTGCCGGGATCGTAGCTGAACAACCGTTCAGAATTCTCTTCGATTTTCCCGGGAACGTTCCCCCGCATGCGCTGTTTAATCCTCGCTCAAACGAGGAGAGGATAACATGAAGAAGTCTGGTTACGTCATTGCAGCCCTTGGCGCGATCGCCATTGCCGCGCCGTCGATTGCAAGCGCCGAAACCGTCGTGGTCAGGCACGGCGACCATCACTACGGCGCCCGCGCCGAATTCCGCGAACATCGCGATCACGGCTGGCACGAAGGCTGGCGCCATCGCCATGCCGACCGGGTGGTGATCGTCAAGCACCGCCATCACATGGACTGAAGGCTGACACAGGAATGGCCCCGCGAGGGGCCATTTTCTTTTGTACCTGCAAACCGGCCGTCATCCTGAGGAGCGCGCATTTGCGCGCGTCTCGAAGGACGGCGTAGCCGTTACGCAGGAATGACGAGTTCCCGTCTAATCCCACGCCGGCGCGAAACCGGGGTTTACGCAGCGTCTGTCTTTCGGCAGACCCGCGATCGCCTTCACGTCCTCGTCGTCGAGCCCGACGTTCAGCGCGTCGAGATTGGCCTTCTGGCTCTCGGCGCGCGACGCCTTCGGGATCGCGGCGACGCCGTCCTGATCGAGCAGCCATTTCAGCGCCACCTGGGCGGCGCTGGCGCCGTGCTTGCGGCCGATCGCCGCCAGCGTCGGATCGGTCGCCACCTTGCCCTGCGCCAGCGGGCAATAGGCCACCAGCGGGATCGATTTCTGGGCGAGATATTTGCGCAGCGGCGTCTGATCCAGCATCACATGGTATTCGACCTGGTTGCAGGCGATCGGCGCCTTGATGTCCTCGACCACGGTCTTCAGCAGCGCGACAGTGAAATTGGCGACGCCGATGGCGCGGGTCCGTCCTTCCCCCTTCAGCTTCATCAGGGTCTCGAATATCGCCGGCAGGTCCATATTCTTCGACGGCCAGTGCACGAGATAGAGATCGACGTGATCGAGCCCGAGCTTCTTCAAGCTGGTGTCGAACGCCCGGCGGATCGCATCCGGCGCGAGATTTTCGTGCCAGACCTTTGTCGTGACATGCAGATCCTTGCGCGGGACGCCGCCGGCAGCCAAAGCGGCGCCGATGGCCTCTTCATTGCCGTACATTTCCGCGGTGTCGATGTGGCGATAGCCGAGAGAAAGCGCGCTTTCGACCGCCGCGCGGCAGGCGTCGCCCTGCATGCGAAAGGTGCCGAGCCCGAGCTGCGGCAGGCTGATGCCCTGGGTTTGCAGATGGTCCATGATAACTCCTGAAGCGATCCGCCGGATGAGCCTCCGGCGATGCCGCGCGAACGGGCGTCTAGTTGCGGGGGATTGAGTGAGACAGCGTCACCGCCGTTTGATAGTCTGCCGGCAAGGCAGGGTCCAAATCAAGATCGGGTGTAGCTGACGATGGTCAAGGCGTTGCGACAATGGCTGGAAGCCAACGAACTCTTTGCGATCGTCACCGGCGTGACCGGCGGGCTGCTCGTGCTGTCGATGGTGCTGGTGTTCGGCAGCTATCTGATCGTGTCGCGCTGAGCCGGCGTCAAGCCGGCCAGATCCGCCGAGCGTGCGGCTCCGCCCATGCGAACCCGGCCATGGTCTTGCGCCTCGCCGTGACGACGAGAAACGGTCCGGCTCTCACCTAGCGCTTCCAGTTGCAGATGCCGCCGGACTTGCAGGGCCAGACCTGAACCCGCGTATCCAACGCCTGGGCGTCGAGCGGATTGCGGTGGCGATGGGCGAGTTTCGTGCGCGCCGCAACGCGCGGCTTCTGGACGCGCACCGTCGGCTCCTCGACGGGCAAATCGGCAATGCGCGGGCTTTGAGTGTGGAGCCTGGGCTCGGTGGTCGGCTCCGCGAGGGCCTGCGGGCTCTCGCTCTCGCGATCGTCGCTCGCCTGCACCGGTACCGGCTCGAATTCGGCCGTCGGCCCGAGCCGCTTCGGCGAGAGCACTGCCCTGGAAAGGTCGAGGCCGAGAAACTGGTCGGGACGATATTCGTCCGCGACGGACACGCCGCTCCATCCCATCAGAACGGCACAAATGACGGCAACGAAAACATTTTTCAGGACCATTCGAGGGCCTTCCCGAAACCCGTAAGAAACCGGCTGTGATACTTCATTTAGGAAGCGGGCTCGCGCAATTCCAGCCGAGTCTGGCGGCAGGGTTACCCATCCGTCGTGTTTGAAGGTTGCAATTTTTGCGACTTTGTTCCGGAAATGGGAACATCCCGCCAACGCTGCCCCGGCCACAAGCCCGAACGGCAGCCATCGGACGTTTCCCCACGCCCTAGAATCTTGATCCTGCTCAATCCGTGGCGGCGCGGATCGGGTATCCACGCAACATGATTCTTGCCTCGCCCGATGAAGCTGACGGTCGATCCCGTGAAGATGGGTGAGCGAAGCAGCTGAAGCGCCGGCTCGTCCAATAGCGCCTTAATATAAATGTTTTAAACATCACTTATTGACACTTTGGCATCATTACTTATGATGCAGCAGTGATGTTTGATGGGGATTGGGGTCCCGGGGCAGACTCATGTTCACAGCGGCACAATTGCGGGCGGCCAGGGTGCTTCTCGGCATCGATCAGCGCCAGCTCGCAGAGATGTCCGGGCTTTCCGTGCCGACGATTCAGCGCATGGAGGCTTCCGAAACCATGGTGCGCGGCAATGTCGATTCGCTGGTCAAGCTGATCGCGGCCTTTGACGCGGCCGGGATCGAGATGATCGACGAAGGCGCGGCCAGCACCGCGCAGGGGCGCGGCGTCCGGCTGAAGAACGCATCGGCCAGGATCATTCCGGGCGCGCGCGCATGATATCGGCCGTGGTCACCTCTTCCGTCGCCTTGCAGATGTCCGCTGTCGCAGCCTTGCTGGCGACGGCCGTCCTGGCGATCGCGCTCGGCCGCAGCGAGCGCGCCACCGCCATCATCTACGGCGCCACGCTGGCGATTTGCGCGGTCGCATTGATCGGTGCGCTGCGCGCGTTGCTCGGCGACACCGCGGCTGCCTCCACGCTCACCTTGCCGGTCGGGTTGCCCTGGCTCGGCGCGCATTTCCGGCTGGATGCGCTGGCCTCGTTTTTCCTCATCGTGGTCAACCTCGGCGGCGCGGCCGCAAGCCTGTATGGCCTTGGCTACGGCCATCACGACCCCTCCCCGCAC
>JBAUUA010001112.1:0-1944 GCA_049582465.1 Bradyrhizobium sp.
GGATTGACTCTTCGAGGCCGTTACAGAAGCCTCGTGTGCGAAATGGTAGTGCAGAATGCACACGAGTATTCACAGCGGTCGCACCGGAAATCACCCGGCATCCCCGCACGCAATGGTTTTAACGGCTTCCTTCGTGATCTCCCCGGCGATCGGCTCTTTTGCCGCCGTCGCTTGCAGCGTCTTGGCTGCAAACTTGACGCCAGCGTCGAGGCGTCAGGACCACACGACTTCTCCGTCCGCATCAGCGCTGTTCCTCAAAAGCGCCGCCGCGTCCACCGCATCCAACCCCGCGTCCGTGACGATGGCGATACGCCCCTCGTGTGGGGTGGACGTCGGCGAGTATAAGGTGATTTGTGATTTCGGAAAAACAGAATATTTTTTCAGAGGGGACTGGACAGGTAGAAACAGCTTGATCCCGTTCAGGAAATTAGATTTTAGGCGCAAATGCGTGGGACGTGCGGGCGGGTCGTAGGGGCATCGCTGCGCTTTACGGGCTACCTCACCATGCCCGCAACGATCGCTGCCATCTTCTTGTTTCCTTCGACGCTCAGATGAAGATGGTCCGGCAGCGCCATGCCCGGCTGCTTCAGCACGGATACATAGGTTCCCATCGCGTCGATGATCCTGATGCCGCGCGCGCTGATCTTTCTCTTGATCGCCGCGACATTGGCGGCGGAGTTGGCGGTGCCGTTGGCAAGCTTGTGGGCGTCGTTGAATCCGTTGACGGTCAAGACGACGATCTTCGTCCCGTTCGGGACGGCGCTGTCGACGCGGGCCAATTCGGCCTCCGTCGTCTCGCCGTTGATCCCGGCATTGATCACATGGACCTGAGAGCCTCTCGCCCGCAGGATACTTTCCAGTACCGATGACCACATCTCGCTCTCGGCGACATAGCCGTGGGCCGCACTGTGGCCGAGCACCACGATTTGCGCCGAAGCGCTACCGGTCGAGGCAAGAATGATACTGGCAAGGATCGGCAACGAGACGCGCAGTGTCGAAAAATTCATATGGGCTCCCCCTCGTCCATATTTGCGCTCAAACGGATCAGGGAAGGCCAGCGCCGACCCGAACCCGTCGCTCAAACTCCATAGGGCCGAATTATCCAGCCGTCGAATCCCGGCTGCGGGAGGACTCCCGGCGCGATGCCCGGGGCGGCGAGGTCAGGGCGCGTGACCGGGCGCGGGGGCCCTGAGCGTCGCGAGGGCCTCGCGAACATCCGGATCGAGCCCGGCGCCGCCCGCATCGAGATGCGCGAAAATCTTCGTTCGCATCCGCGGATCCCAGAATTTCCGGATGTGCTCGGCGATCCCCGGCACCGCCTTGTCATGGCCCTGGCTATCGAAAAACTTGCCGATCTGGTTGGCCATATAGATCAGCCGGTCAGGCGACATCGACGGCTCCTTCCGCGGCAGCGTTGGCGATAATTCGTTTCGGGTGCGTGAAAATTTCAAAGCCGTCGGCGCGCGCGATGGCCGCGAGCGTGATACCGGCGGCGTCCGCCATCCGCACCGCCAGCGCGGTCGGCGCGGAAACGGCGACCATCAGCGGCGCGCCCATCGCCGCTGTCTTCTGCACCATCTCGACCGAGACCCGGCTGGTCAGCAGCACCATGCCCTCGCTGGTGGCGATCCTGCCCTGCGCCAGCGCGCCGGCCAGCTTGTCGAGTGCGTTGTGGCGGCCGACGTCCTCGCGCAACGCGACGATGCCGCGCCCCGGCATCCAGAATGCCGCCGCGTGGACGGCGCGGGTTTCGATATTGATCGTCTGCACCGGCGCCACGGCTTGTATCGCGGCCATGATCTGTTGCGGAGAAAACGACCGGCCGTCCGCGACGATCGCGGCGGGGCGGACCGCTTCGGCGATTGAATCAATACCGCAGATGCCGCAGCCCGTCGGGCCCGCGATATGGCGCCGCCGCTCGTTCAGCCGCTCCCCATGCGACGG
>JBAUUA010001113.1:0-10976 GCA_049582465.1 Bradyrhizobium sp.
GGTCTGGACCATCCGTTCGCTGACGGCGATCGCGGGCTTCGCAGTCTGGACGCTGTTTTCGATTCCGCTGCTGACCGGCCGGCCGGGCATTCGCGAGGCCTGGGATTTTCCCGCCTATTGGCAAGTGGGCATTCCGCTGTTGCTGCTGCTGGTCGCGGGCGCGGGCTATTTCAGCAAGGACGTGCCGTGGAAGTTGGCGCTATGGGCCGTTGTGGGGCACTTCCTCGGAGTGGTCCTGGTGAAGCAGCCGACGACCGATTTCGGCCTGTTGCCGCTCTCGCTGCTACTGTTGGGATTGCCCGGTCTTGGCGCCCTCACGCTGGCGGTCTGGGTGGGCCAGCAGGGGCGCCAGTTGGTTCAACCGGGCGTTTGATTATTTCCAAATAGTGCTTTTTCCAGGCTGGCAGGCCGGTATCCCTGCACGGGAACCTTTCCCTGTCGGCGCGGTTATCAGGCCGCACTGGGGTATAAGGGCGCTAGGAAGATGTCGGACACCTATATCATCGAAGTCTCTTCGCAGCCGGCGGGAATCGTCGTGCGCGATTCCGGCGGCTATCGCTTCTTCGCCGCTACCCACCGCTTCAATGCGCTGGAAGGCCGGCTGTTTCGCAATGCGCGGGAGGCCGAGCGCGCGGCGCTCCAGCTTGCCCGCGGCGATTTCAAGCTGGTGGCGTAAGGCGCCTTCGCTCTCTCCCGAACGCGTATCGCCTCTTGTGGCTGCCAAGCGAAGACGAAATGACGAAGCGCTCCACCTGGCAACCGTCGGAATGAGCGAGCGCCAACGCGTGGGCAAGATCCTTTTTTTGCGCCGATGAGTCGCTTCTCGTACAGTCAGTGCGAGATTCCGGAATTAGAATGCCTCCAATTTAGAACGAGTCTTTTTGCCCGCGTGTGAGGAAGACGCTAACGCCTCTCACTCGTAGCGATGATGTTTCGGCGATGGCAAGGCAGTGGCACTGATGGGCATTGTTGGTATCTGGTACGCCAGTGATGCGCGCACGCATTGCCCCGGGTGCGAGAATATTGAAGTCGGCTTCGGCGCGAAAGCGCGCGTCCCCCTGACTGTTCGATAGACGAGACGCGAGGATGACCGCGCGTAACCGTTTTGAACTCGATATTCTGTGCCCAAACTGCGGTGCCACCGGCGACGCCCGCGTGTCGGAGAACGACGAGCCCGGCACGGCGGAGGCTGCGTTCAAGGGTGGATGAGTACCCATCCGGATTCTCGGAAGAGAAGCGCGCAGCCTCTCGCCACGAAACGCTGGTCGCGTGCCGCTGCGGCCAGGTTTTCTACCTGTGGTGAGGGATGCGGCGAGCGACCGCATTCATTGTCGGCCGCCGGCGTGCTTTGAGTTGCGACTGTTTTTGATGATTTGCGTCGGTGCAAGAAATTGAAGTGCCGAGAAATTGGCGCGCCAAGAGATTGACAAGAGATTGAATTGCAATGGCACGGGCTGACTTCCCTGATCTCTTCGGCAAGCTAGCCCTCAATTCCCGCGACCTGCGAAAATTGCAGCGGCTTGCGACGCCTGTCCGCTTTCGCTCAGGCCAGCGGATTATCGCTGAAGGCGAAATCGCCGGCGAGCTCTATGGTTTGTCGCAGGGCGTCGTGCGTGTCTACAGGAAGCTTGCCGATGGGCGGCATCACGTGCTGCGGTTTGCGCTGCCCGGCGAGTTACTGGAATGGCCGCGCGGCGAACGTCATGGTGTTTCGGCGGACGCGATCGGCGCCGTTTCCGCCAGCCGGTTTGCGCGATGCGAGCTCTTGGAATTCACTGCGGCCAGCCGTGCGATGTCGCGGTTGACGATCGATGTCGCGGCGGAGGAGCTGAAGCGCTCCCAGGACCAGATGCTGTTGCTCGGCCGGGGCGTGCCGGAGGAGCAGCTGATCGCGTTCCTCGCGAGCTGGCGCAGGCGCCTGCCGCGACGCGCCGACAGGTTCGTCTCCTTGCCGATGTCGCGCCGTGATATCGCGGCCCATCTCGGCATGGCGCCCGAAACCCTGACCCGGACGTTTGCGAAACTGGAGCGGAAGGAAATCATCGAGGTGGTCGCCGATGGGGTTGTCTTCCTGGACGCGAGAGAGAGTCCAGGCCGCGACAAAAGGCCGGTCCTCGGAACACGGGATAGCCACACCTGATCGTTTGCGGCAGCCGGTCGCGCGGCGTCACAAACCAATCGCGGGCAGATAGGTCCCGAGCCACGCAAGCCCGCAAGGTCGAGCCGGGACGCCGCAGGTCAGCCCGCGCCTGACCTTTTCAGTTGCGCGGCAGCCACATGATCTCACACCGGCCGTTGCAGTAATTGCAGTGCGCCGGCTGCGCGAAGGTGCTGGCCAGTTCCCACTCCTGCGATTCATTGCTCCATTGCACGGTCGCGTGGCCGATGATGTCGTCCGATTGACAGGTGGAGCAGACGGGGGTGGTCCGTGTCGCCGGTGCCGCCCGCCGGCCGAAGCCTTTCGCAGGCTCCTGATTCGCGTGGAACGGATTGAGAAGCGAAGGATGTGTCATGTCATTCCCACTGAACTGCATGAGATCCCAGACTGATTCTGTCGAGACTCGCTTCTGGAACTTAGAGCACAGCCGATCTGTGTGTCTGTATCGGAGCGGCCACTGCACTGTGAATTATGTTGATAGTCTGGCCGCCGGAAGCATCACCGGGTCCAGCGTCACGAATCGCCGGCTGGTGCCGCGCTAGAGCTGGCACGTGCCGCCAAATCGTCACTTTGCCGGCGAATTGCAGTCAAAGCGGCAGGCCTAACTGCAGGCGAGGCGTTTCGTAGTGGGGAGTCGGTGAATTGGCCTATCAGATCGTCGCAATGAGAGAAAATGAGACAGTCAAGTGCGAACGGAGCAGCGTTCTGATCGCGATTGCCAAGGCGCGCGTCTGGGCCAGCGAGGGATGGCAGGTCGTCGTCACCGACGGCGAGGGAAATACCCTGGAGCCCGCCGACTTCGACAAGCTGCTGGCGGCTTAGTTTCGTTTCGGTCTCACGTCGACGTCATGTCCGGGCCAAAAGCGCGAAGCGCGTCTTCGCACACGTCCGGCCGCCCCCGTCTTTGCCTCGGCAAAAGGACGCCGATTCTCGCGCGTTGACCGGGCGCCGGAACCGCCGCACCATGGGCGCGACTTCGCCCGAGGTGCCCCGTGACCGGACTGACCCACCGCCGATCCGTCGTGATCATCGCGACAGCAGCCATATTCCTGGGTGGATGGCTCGCCTCTGGCGCCAACGCACAGACGGTAACGATCGAGCAATATCAGCATCCGAAGAGCGAGAAGGATTTCAGCTTCAACAAGCCTTATTTCGAGGGGATCAAGGACGGGCTGGTCGCCTACAACATGTCGCTGGAAGGCAGATTGTTTTGCCTCGGTGGAGATCCTCCCGTCCTGACCTTTGACCGGGCGAACGACATTCTCATGCATTGGGCGCGCAAGCGGGGCGGCGACGCAGCCCTCATGCCGCTCGGACTTGCGCTGCTGTACAGCCTGAAGGACGCCTTTCCCTGCAAAAGCGCCCCCCGGTGAAAAGGGGCTGACTTAACCAGGATTCACCTTTCGGCGCCGGGCAACCATTGGGGTCGCCACTCCCGCGTTGACCGGACGCCGGAACCGCCGCACCATGGGGCGCGTCCTTGCCCGAGGTGCCGCCGTGACTGGACTGACCCACCGCCAATCCGAAATCCTCAACATCGCCCGCGCCTTCGGCCGGGTGATGGTGGACGACCTCGCCAGGCGTTTCGAGGTTTCGGCACAGACCATCCGCAAGGATCTCAACGATCTTTGCGATCACCGCTCGCTCACCCGCATCCATGGCGGCGCCATCATCGCCTCCGGTGTCGAGAACCTCGCCTATGAGGCCCGCCGCTTCGTCGCCGCCGAGGAGAAGAAGGCGATCGGTGCCGCGGCGGCGGCGCTGATTCCGAACGGCTGCTCGCTGTTCATCAATATCGGCACCACGACGGAAGAGGTCGCGAGCGCCCTGACCTCGCATGAGGATTTGCTGGTCATCACCAACAACCTCAATGTCGCGATGCTGCTTTACAGACATCCGCGCATCGAGGTGATCGTGGCCGGCGGCGCGGTGCGCCGGGCCGACGGCGCGGTGATCGGCTCGACCGCGATCAGCCTGATCGGCCAGTTCATGGTCGATTACGCCATCATCTGCGCCTCGGCGATCGACGAGGAGGGCGCGCTCCTGGATTTCGACTATCGCGAGGTGCAGGCGGCGCAGGCCATCATCGCCAATGCCCGCAAGGTGATGCTGGTCTCCGATTCGACGAAGCTTCGCCGCAGCGCCCCGGTCCGCATCGCCCATATCAGCCAGATCCAGACCTTCGTCACCGACGCCGCATTGCCGGCCGGGCTGGCCAACATCTGCCACACCCGCGGCATCGAGGTGATCGAGGCGATGCCGAAGACGTCGAGCGATATCGACGATACGGCTCCCGAGATTCCCTCGACCGTCACGCGGCTGCGCTAGTCGCCACCCGGGTGGCCGCGTGCTCAGACTCGTCGGCTGAATTCGCCGTCATTGGGAGGAGCGGAGCGACGAAGCAATCCATGTCCGCCGCGCCGAGGCCGTGGATTGCTTCGCGGAGCTTGTCATCGGGCGGCGCTGTGCGCCGACCCGTTGGCTCGCAACGACGGCGTCAAATGCCTCCTTGCCGAATTCGGAGCTCCCGGTTCCCGCTTTTCGCTTGCTTTCACATTTGGTTGTGATTTATTCAAAACCGAAAGCCAAATCGCCAAAGTGAATAGGCGAACGCCGGGGAAGCGTCTTTGGACCGAATTTTCGACCTCGCGATCATTGGGGGCGGCGTTAACGGCTGCGGCATCGCGCGTGACGCGGTCGGCCGGGGCAATTCTGTTTTCCTTTGTGAAATGAATGACTTGGCCAGCGGGACGTCATCCTGGTCGACCAAGCTCGTGCATGGCGGGCTGCGATATCTCGAATATTACGAGTTTCGTTTGGTGCGCGAGGCGCTGATCGAGCGCGAAATCCTCTGGCAGATCGCGCCCCATATCATCCGCCCCCTGCGATTCGTGCTGCCGCACCATGCGGGCCTGCGCCCGGCCTGGCTGTTGCGGCTCGGCTTGTTCCTTTACGACCATATCGGTGGCCGGGTGCTGCTGCCGCCGACGCGCTCGGTCGATCTCACCAAGGACGAAGTCGGAAAACCCCTGGTGCCGAACCGCTTCAAGCGCGGCTTCGAATATTCCGACTGTTTCGTCGATGACGCCCGCCTCGTCATTCTCACCGCGCGCGATGCGGCCGATCGCGGCGCCGACATCCGCACCCGTTCGCGGGCGGTCGAGATCCGGCAGGCCGATGGCATCTGGCACGTCACGGTCGAGAACACGCTGACCCGCGAGCGCTCGGCCATCAAGGCCCGCGTGCTGGTCAATGCCGGCGGTCCCTGGGTCGAGCAGGTGCTTGCGTCGGGCGCCGGCGTCAATGCACGGGCGAAGGTGCGGCTGGTGCAGGGCTCGCACATCGTGGTGCGCAAGCTGTACGAACACGATCGCGCCTACATGTTCCAGAACTCCGACGGCCGGATCGTGTTCGCGATTCCCTACCAGGACGACTTCACCCTCATCGGCACCACGGACCGCGACTACGAGGGCGACCCGGCCAAGGTGAAGGCGTCGACCGAGGAAATAAAATACCTCTGCGATTCCGTCAGCGAATATCTGGCCAAGCCGGTCAAGCCGGAGGACGTGGTCTGGACTTATTCCGGCGTGCGTCCGCTCTATGACGACGGTGCCAGCGAGGCCAAGGCCGCCACCCGCGATTACGTGTTCGAACTCGACACGCCCGGCGGTGCGCCGCTGCTGTCGATCTACGGCGGCAAGATCACCACCTATCGCCGCCTCGCCGAGGAAGCGCTGGAGCGGCTGTCGCCTTATCTGCGCAGTTCCACGCCCCGCGAGGACGTCAAAGCGCGCGAGGGCTGGACCGCGAAGGCGGCGCTGCCCGGCGGCGACATGGACGTCTCGGCGATTCCGGCGCTGACGGCGGAGCTGGTGCGCAACTATCCGTTCCTCACGCCCGCGCATGCCAACCGGCTGGCGCACGCCTACGGAACCCGCGCGGCAAAATGGCTCGGCGATGCGAAATCGATCGCCGATCTCGGCCAATCCTTCGGCGCCACCTTGACGGAGCGCGAAGTCCGGTACCTGATGGCGTCGGAGTGGGCGTTGACTGCCGAGGACATCGTATGGCGGCGATCCAAGCTTGGGCTGCGGCTGTCGGCTGCCGAGATCGCTGCGCTCGACGACTGGATATCAGCCCATCGTGCCTCGCTGGCTAGTCCTTTGCGCGAAGCAGGAGCGCGGACGTGAGCGTTACGCTGGAACATGTCACGCGGTCGATCGATGGCATTCCCGCCATTCGCGACGTCTCGCTGACGCTCGAGCGCGGCACGCTCAGCGTGTTGCTCGGCCCGACGCTGTCGGGCAAGACCTCGATCATGCGGCTGCTGGCCAGCCTCGACAAGCCGACTTCCGGCCGCGTGCTGGTCGACGGCAAGGACGTCACCGGCTTCGATGTGGGCAAGCGCTCGGTGGCGATGGTGTATCAGCAATTCATCAATTACCCCTCGCTGACGGTCTATGAGAACATTGCTTCTCCGCTGCGGGTGCAGGGCAAGCCGCGCGCCGAGATCGACAAGCGGGTCCAGGAGGCGGCAAGGCTCCTGAAGCTCGAGCCGTATCTCAAGCGCACGCCGCTACAATTGTCCGGCGGCCAGCAGCAGCGCACCGCGATCGCACGCGCGCTGGTCAAGGGCGCTGATCTGGTGCTGCTCGACGAGCCGCTCGCCAATCTCGATTACAAGCTGCGCGAGGAACTGCGCACCGAACTGCCGCGCATCTTCGAGGCCTCCGGCGCGATCTTCGTCTACGCCACCACCGAACCTTCGGAGGCGCTGCTGCTCGGCGGCCGCACCGTCTGCATGTGGGAAGGCGAGGTGCTGCAGGCCGGCGATACCTCGAAGGTCTATCGCCATCCCGATACGTTGCGCGTGGCGCAGGTGTTTTCCGATCCGCCGCTCAACATCGTCGGCATCGAAAAGAAGAACGGCTCGGTGCAGTATGCCGGCGGCGTGCAGGCGCCGGCGTCGGGACTCTATGCTTCGCTTGGCGACGGCGCCTATCGGGTCGGCTTCCGCGCCCATCAGCTCGAGGTCGCCAGCGGCGCGACCGGCCGCCATGCCTTCCACGCCACCGTGACGGTGACGGAAATCACCGGTTCCGAAAGCTTCGTGCATCTCAGCCGCGATGCCTCCAACTGGGTCGCGGTGCTGCACGGCGTGCACGAGTTTCCGCCCGGGCATGTGCTCGATGCCGCGCTCGATCCCAACAATGTCTTCGTGTTCGACGCGGCCGGCCGCCTGGTCGCCGCGCCGGGCGCGATGTGAGGGAGATGCCGCATGGCCCGCATTGACCTCGTCGATCTCGCGCACTCCTACGGCGGCAACGATGCGCCGGCTGAATCCTTTGCGCTGAAGCCGGTGACGATGACCTGGCGGCAGGGCGGGGCCTATGCGCTGCTCGGGCCGTCGGGCTGCGGCAAGACTACGCTGCTCAACCTCATCTCGGGGATCGTGACGCCGTCGCGCGGAAAAATCCTTTTCGACGGCAAGGACATCACGCCGCTGTCAACCCAGAAGCGCAATATCGCGCAAGTGTTCCAGTTCCCGGTGATCTACGACACCATGACGGTCGAACAGAATCTGGCATTTCCCCTGAAGAACCGGGGCGTGCCGAAAGGGCAGATCGACGCGCGGGTCGCCGAGATCGCGGGCCTGCTCGACCTCACGCCGTATCTTTCCCGCAAGGCGACGCGGCTGACCGCGGACGCCAAACAAAAGATCTCGCTCGGCCGCGGGCTGGTGCGCTCCGATGTCGCCGCCGTGCTGTTCGACGAGCCGCTGACCGTGATAGATCCCGAGCTGAAATGGCAGTTGCGCTCGAAGCTCAAGGCGCTGCACCGCGCGCTCGATCTCACCATGATCTATGTCACCCACGACCAGACCGAGGCGCTGACCTTCGCCGACACCGTGGTCGTGATGCATGACGGTCGCGTCGTGCAGAGCGGCACGCCGGCCGAACTGTTCGACAAGCCCGCGCACACCTTTGTCGGCTATTTCATCGGCTCGCCCGGCATGAACATCGTGCCCGCCGAGGTGCGCGGCCGCGAGGCGCGGATCGACGGCCACACCATCCGGCTCGACCGCAACTATGACGGCCTGCCGCCGGGAGCGAAGATCGAGATCGGCGTGCGCCCGGAATTCGTCGACGTCGCGCCGCCGGGCTCCGGCCTGCTGGCGGCCAATATCGAGCGGATCGACGATCTGGGCCGCATCCGTTTCGCGCGCGTCCGCGTCGGCGACGTGAAATTCGCCGCACGGGTGCCGGCGGGGTTTTCGGTTCCGGACAATCAGGCGGGATTGGTGTTCGATCCGTCGCACGTCCATGTCTACGCCGACAGCCTTCTGGTCGAGGGGACGTAATGGACAAGACCGTCAACCAGAAAGCCTGGTTCCTGGTGCTGCCGGTATTCCTGGTGGTTGCGTTCTCCGCCATCCTGCCTCTGATGACGGTGGTGAACTATTCGATGCAGGACACCTTCGGCAACAACCAGTTCTTCTGGAACGGCGTCGGCTGGTTCAAGGAACTGCTCGATCCCTCGACCGATCTCGGCGGCCGGTTTTTCGCCTCGCTGTGGCGCAACCTGTTCTTCTCGGCCGTGATCCTCGCGATCGAGGTCCCGCTCGGCATCGTGGTCGCGCTGTCGATGCCGCGGCAGGGCTGGAGCGTCGCCGCCTGTCTCGTGATCCTCGCTTTGCCGCTGCTCATTCCATGGAACGTGGTCGGCACCATCTGGCAGATCTTCGGGCGGCCCGACATCGGCCTGCTCGGCTATGTCCTGAACAATATCGGCATCAACTACAATTACGTGTCCAACGAGTTCGACGCCTGGGCCACCGTGATCGTGATGGACGTCTGGCACTGGACCTCTCTCGTCGCGCTGCTGTGCTACGCCGGACTGAAGTCGATCCCAGACGCCTATTATCAGGCCGCGCAGATCGACGGCGCCTCGCGCTGGGCGGTATTCACCGCGATCCAGCTGCCGAAGATGCATCGGGTGCTACTGATCGCCGTGCTGCTGCGCTTCATGGACAGTTTCATGATTTACACCGAACCGTTCGTGGTCACCGGCGGCGGCCCCGGCAATTCGACGACGTTCATTTCCATCGAGCTCGTCAAGATCGCGCTCGGGCAGTTCGACCTCGGCAAGGCCGCGGCGCTGTCGCTGGTCTACAATCTGATCATCATCATCGTGTGCTGGGTGTTCTACACCGTCATGACCAATGCCGGCGTCGAACGGCGGGTCGTCGTCAAGAAAAAGGGAGTCGCATGATGCATTCGATTCCCGGACGCCGCCTCATCCTCGCGCTGTTTTTGATCTTCCTGCTGCTGCCGATCTACTGGCTGGTCAACATGAGTTTCAAGACCAACGAGGAGATCGTCTCGACCATGACGCTGTGGCCGCACCACCCGACCATCGCCAATTACGTGCTGATCTTCACCGACGAGAGCTGGTATTCCGGCTACATCAACTCGCTGAAATATGTCGTCATCAATACGGTGATATCGATCTCGGTGGCGTTGCCGGCGGCCTACGCGTTTTCGCGCTACCGCTTCCTCGGCGACAAGCATCTGTTCTTCTGGCTGCTGTCGAACCGGATGGCGCCGGCGGCGGTCTACGCGCTGCCGTTCTTCAATCTTTATTCGGCGATCAACCTGTTCGATACGCCATGGGCGGTGGCGCTGGCGCACTGCATCTTCAACGTGCCGCTAGCGGTGTGGATCCTGGAAGGTTTTGTCTCCGGCGTGCCGCGCGAGATCGACGAGACCGCGTTCCTCGACGGCTACTCGTTCCCGCGCTTCTTCATCAAGATCCTGGTGCCCCTGATCGCCAGCGGCATCGGCGTCGCGGCGTTCTTCTGCTTCATGTTCTCCTGGGTCGAGCTGCTGCTGGCGCGCACGCTGACCTCGGTCAACGCCAAGCCGATCGCCGCCGTCATGACCCGCACCGTCTCCGCCGCCGGGATGGACTGGGGACTGCTGGCCGCCGCCGGCGTGCTGACCATCATCCCCGGCGCGCTGGTGATCTGGTTCGTCCGCAACTACATCGCGCGCGGCTTCGCGCTCGGCAGGGTGTGAGTGCGATGGTGAAACGATCGAAAACCACGTTGGTGCTCAGCTTCACCTCTCCCATGGGGAGAGGTCGGCGCGCAGCGCCGGGTGAGGGGATTTGCTCCCTCGATACACCGTACCCCCTCACCCCGGCCCTCTCCCCATGGGAGAGGGGGGTTCTTTCCGCTTCGGCAGTTGGGCGGAGGGCATAAACCATGGAAAACATCGCATGGATGGCCTGGACATTGCCGACCGCGATCTTCTTTGCGCTGCTCGCCTGCACGCTCGCGGTCATGACCTGGCTTGCGATCGCCTATCCGGAAGCCGAGCGCGTCGGGATCCTTCGTATTCCGACCACGCGCGGCGACCGGCTGTTCATTTCGCTGATCATGGCCGCCGTCATCCATCTGTTGTGGATCGGCCTCGTCGGCACCGACACGATTGCGACCCTTCCGGTCGGAGAAGAAGGCATTGAATTGTCGAGCCTGTGGCTCGCTACCGCGATTTCGCTCGTCTCGGCCGTTGCGATTTTCCGCACCGTCTGAGCAAGGCGAAAAAGAGCAGATCCGGGACCAACCCGGGCCTGATTGTGTTTGTCGCTGCAACGGAGGAACCAACATGCGACGCCTAGAGAAGAGCAAGGGGCCCTTGATCAGGACCCGCATCTTGATGATGACAAGCGCAGTCGCGCTGATGGCAGCTTCGGCTGCGGTCACTGCCCCTGCGTTTGCGGACGAAGCTGCGGCCAAGAAGTGGATCGACAGCGA
>JBAUUA010001114.1:0-1947 GCA_049582465.1 Bradyrhizobium sp.
GCCCAAAGCAGGGATGGAATCGCGCCGATCTGGGACACGCAATCGGTCGAGAGATTGAAGCGCGCGATCCGCAGTAAATGCCGGTTTTTGCGGAAACAAACCGCCTGGTTTGTTCTAGGATCGTGCGTCTGACAAAATGGTGGGGTAAGGGAAGTTCATGGCGAAGCCAGTTGTGATTGTGGTGGGTGCCGACAAGGGCGGGGTCGGCAAGACCACCGTTTCGCGCACCCTGCTTGACTATTTCAGCGCCAACAATGTTGCGACCCGCGCCTTCGATACCGAATCCCCGCGCGGCACGCTGAAGCGCTTCCACCCCGAGATCACCGAGATCGTCGACATGACGACGACCTCGGACCAGATGAAGATCTTCGATACGCTGAACGCGGCAAGCCCGTCGGTCACCGTAATCGACGTCCGCGCCGGCCTGCTGTCGCCCGCGCTCGCCTCGCTCCGCGACATCGGCTTTCTCGACGCCGCCAAGTCCGGCCAGATCACCTTTGCCGTGTTCCATATCCTGGGTCCCTCGATCGCCTCGCTGGACGAGATCGCCGAGACCGCGAATTTCATGGTGGGTGCGAAATACTTCCTGGTGAAGAATTTCATCAACAACACCAGCTTCTTCGAATGGGACCAGGCGACCTACAATGCCTATTTCCACCGCATCAAGGATGCCACCGAACTCACCATCCCCAAGCTGAACGAGATGGCCTATGAGCAGGTCGAGGTGGCGTCGGTGCCGTTCCTGAAATTCGTCGCCAACAAGGGAACCCAGGACGAGGCCGCGAACTATTCGTTCGTGCTGCGCGGCTATGTCCGCCACTGGCTGGCCAATGTCTGGAGCGAATTCGATCGCATCAAGCTGACCGACCTGGTCGGCTCCGGCAAGCCGTTGGCACGCGGCGAAAAATAGTTGCGTATCCGCCGCTAATTGGCTGGATTGGGCGTCCATTTGGTCTGATATAGTGGTGGATGCTCACCACGCCCGTCTACATCATCTGCTCGCCCCGCCCGCTGGTCGGCAAGACGCTGATCGCGCGGCAGTTGAGCGAGTTTTTGCTGCTGAAGAACGGCGACGTGGTGGCCTTCGATATCAATCTGAAAGAGCCGTCGCTGCTCGATTTCCTGCCTGAAATCACCGAGACCGCCGAGATCGAGGATACCTTCGGCAAAATGGCGCTGATGGACCGGGTGATCGTCAATGACGGCGTCGCCAAGGTGATCGATCTCGGCTTTCACGCCTTCGACGAGTTCTTCAAGATGGCGGATGAAATCGGCTTCATGAAGGAAGCTGTGCGGCGCGGCGTCTCGCCCGTGGTGCTGTTCATCGCCGATGTCGACCGCGTCTCGGCGCGCGGCTATGCCATGCTGCGGGCGCAGATCCCGAGAGCCTCGCTGATCGTCGTCGACAATGAATATGTGGTGCGCGGCGAGCTGCCGCAGGCCATGACCCAGGGCCGCGTCGTGCGGATCGCCGCCCTGCCGACGTTCCTGAAGACCTATGTCGACCGGCAGAGCTTCAAGTTCACCGGCTATTTGCGCAGCGAGAATGATTCATCGACCGAACTGCATCAGTGGATCCGCAGGAACTATTTCAGTTTCCGCGAGCTGGAACTGAGTTTGATTTTGCAGCGGTCGTAGCTGTTCTCCCTCGCCCCGCCCTCCGCGGGGAACCACCGTCTCGTATCCCGGACGCGGTGCAGCGTCCCTTACGCTGCTCCGCAGAGCCGGGACCCACCGGGCGGTGGACCCCGCATCAGCAGCGCACCGCTTGCGCGCTGCGCAGCGTCCGGGGAACGCCTCTCGCGCTTCGCTCCTGGATTATCAATGCCCCTCGAACGACAGCAGCGTTCGCACCGGCACGTCCATCGCCCGCAGCTTGGCCGCGCCTCCGAGATCCGGCAGGTCGATAATGAAACAGGCTGCCACCACATCGGCGCCGATCTGGCG
>JBAUUA010001115.1:0-8237 GCA_049582465.1 Bradyrhizobium sp.
CCGACCGGCTGCGCGCGGTCAACCAGGTGCTGGCGCAGGACAAGTTCAAGCCTCTGGTGCGCGGTGAAGCGCCGGAAGGCAATCTCGATCTGGTCACGCTCTGCCACAATGAAGATTACGTCGGGGAACTTCGGCACATCGCGCCGACCAGCGGCCTGATCTATATCGACGGCGACACCTCGATGTCGCCCGGCACCTGGGAAGCGGTGATGCGCGGCGTCGGCGGCGCGGTCGCCGCCACCGATGCCGTGATGTCGGGCGCCCATCGCAACGCCTTCGTGGCGGTGCGTCCGCCCGGCCATCATGCCGAGATCAACAAGTCGATGGGCTTTTGCTTCTTCGACAACGTCGCCATCGCCGCCCGTCACGCCCAGCGCAAATACGGCATCGCGCGCGCGGCCATCGTCGATTTCGACGTCCACCACGGCAACGGCACCCAGGATATTTTCTGGGCCGATCCGACCGTGATGTATTGCTCGACCCACCAGATGCCGCTGTTTCCCGGCACCGGCGCCTCCGGCGAGCGCGGCGAGCACGACAATATCGTCAACGCGCCACTGGCTTCCGAAGACGGCGGGACCAAGTTCCGCGCCGCGTTCGAAAACGTCATCCTGCCGCAATTGCGGAAATTCAGCCCCGAACTGATCCTGGTCTCCGCCGGCTTCGATGCGCATTACCGGGATCCGCTGGCCTCGCTCAATCTCAAGGCGGAGGATTTCGGCTGGGTCACGCGCCAGCTGATGGACCTCGCCGAAACCACCGCCGGCGGCCGCCTGGTGTCGGTGCTGGAAGGCGGCTATGACCTGCAGGGCCTGCAGGAGTCGGTCGCAGCCCATGTCAGCGCGTTGATGGGCGCGTGAAATCGCGCCACAATACGCCGGCATCGATTCAGTTAAATCCGCGCCGGCGAAACGGCGCATCCGGGAAAACCATCCATGGCCGAAAACACCCCTGTGGACGTCAAGAAGCTCAGCTTCGAGCGGGCGCTCGAGGAGCTTGAATCGATCGTCAAGCGGCTCGAGGACGGCAAGGTGCCGCTGGAGGAATCGGTGGCCATCTACGAGCGCGGCGAGTCCCTGAAACGCCGCTGCGAGGAGCTGCTGCGGCAGGCGGAGGCCCGCGTCGACAAGATCACCACCGACGCCTCCGGCCAGGTCACCGGCACCGAACCGCTGGACGTCCAGTGACGGCATGGCGCGACTTGAGCCAAATTCTCGTCGCTCCCCTGCAACACTAACGAATATTAGGCGAATTCGGCCTCGAGCGGCCCCGGCGGGAGCCGAAATAGCTCTTGGCCGGGTACGCGGCCTGATATAGTCCCCCGGCTAGCCCGGGGATCATCGCTACGTGCGCGTTCAGCACCGCCATATCGTCTATGTGCAGGGATACGATCCGCGCGGTCTGGCGCAATACTACCGCATGTTCCGGACCGAACTGCGCAAGTTCGGCCGGCTGTATCAGCTCACCACCACCGTCGGCCGCCCGAAGACCGCCCCCGACGGCGAAAGCGCGTCCTGGAGCATCGAGACCAAGGCGAGCGACTGGCAGACCCGCACCAGTTACGACTTCCTCAGATTCGAAGACCTGATCCAGCGCGACCTTGCCGCGCCGATCCTGGGCACGGTTCTCCGCGCGATCTGGATCTACTGGCGGCTGGTGTTCCGCGGCACCATTGCGCGGTTCTGGAAGGCGAACTGGCGGTTCGCGACCTTCATCACCTATCCCCATCTGCTGCTGCTGGTCGAGGCGCTCGGCAGTTTCGGCGTGGCATACGCGATCGCGAGCGGACTGGGCGCGCTCGGCGTCCCCAGCCTGCTCGGCATTGCGGCGGCCATCATCGTGTTCGTCGCGCTATTGGGCACGGTGCTGAAATACACCGAAACGCCACCTACCTGCTCTATCTGCTGTCGGATACGATCTGGACTTGGCAATTCGCCCACCGCCAGCGGCCGGAATGGGACGAGCGGATCGACCGTTTCGCCCAATACCTGACAAAACTCGCCCGCGAGAGCGACGCCGAGGAAATCGTCGTCGTCGGCCACAGTTCGGGATCGTTCCTGGGCGCCGAGATTTTGGCACGCGCGTTGAAGCTCGATCCCGCGCTCGGGCGGCATGGGCCGCGCATCGTGCTGCTGACGATCGGCGGCAATTTTCCGATCGTCGGATTCCACGCCGCCTCGCAGGATTTCCGCGACCACCTGCGCCTGTTGGCGGTCGAGCCTTCGATCGACTGGATCGACTGCCAGTCGCGCAAGGACGTGATGAACTTCTATCCGTTCGACCCCATCGCCGGCCATGGCATCGACGTCGGCGGCGCACGACGCAACCCGACCATCGTACCGGTGCGATTTCGCGAAATCATCAAACCCGAGCACTACAACGTGTTCCGCTGGAAGTTCTTCCGGGTGCATTTCCAGTTCGTGATGGCCAATGAGCGGCCCCATACGTACGATTTTTTCATGATCGTTTGCGGCCCTGTCCCCCTGCACGATCGCATGGCTCTGCCCGAGGCGGCGCTGGCGATCGCCACCGGAGACGCCTCGGTCCGCGAATGGGCCTGGAAAAGGCTCGAAGCCGCCGCCGCCAGCCGCGCGAATCCCGCCGATTTGGCTGAGGTGGAACCTTCGGCCCGCCGACGGGGTTAACCGTCTCCCAGAGGCGACCGGTTCCATGACCGGTTCCTTGGCACCTGACGGTGCCCAATGGGTTGGCTTTAACCACTGGTTTGGTGTAAAGGTTCGGGCTCTATGGGCTATTGAAAGCGTCCGGCCGCCGGATCTCGGCAGCCGTAACTGCTTCAAAAGCTTGAGAAAAGTGGCTGGGAAGGGTGGAACCGCCTAACGTGATGTACATCACATTGACCGACCCGGAGCGCATCTAGGCTATCAAATCAGGCTTCGGCCTACTCAGGTGGCATCCGGCGTCTGGGTTTTCGCTGCGCCAAGGACCGCGCAACCCCATCTTACGTCGGGCCGCTTTTCCCGACATGCAAAATTGGAATATCGCCGTGACCGCATTTAGTAAAACGCCGCTTCTCGACACGATCCGAACCCCCGACGATCTGCGCAAGCTCAAGGTGGAACAGGTCCGTCAGGTCGCCGACGAACTGCGTCAGGAAACCATCGACGCGGTTTCGGTCACCGGCGGGCATTTCGGCGCCGGCCTTGGTGTGGTCGAGCTGACCACGGCCATCCATTACGTCTTCGACACCCCGCGCGACCGTCTGATCTGGGACGTCGGCCACCAGGCCTATCCGCACAAGATCCTGACCGGGCGCAGGGACCGCATCCGCACGCTGCGCACCGGCGGCGGCCTGTCCGGCTTCACCAAGCGCACCGAGAGCGATTACGACCCGTTCGGCGCCGCCCATTCCTCGACCTCGATTTCCGCCGCCCTCGGCATGGCGGTGGCGCGCGACCTCTCCGGCGGCAAGAACAACGTCATCGCCGTGATCGGCGACGGCGCGATGTCGGCCGGCATGGCCTATGAGGCCATGAACAATGCCGGCGCGATGAATTCCCGTCTGATCGTCATCCTCAACGACAACGACATGTCGATCGCCCCGCCGGTCGGCGCGATGAGCGCCTACCTGTCGCGGCTCTACTCCGGCAAGACCTATCGCACGCTGCGCGAGGCGGCCAAGCAGCTCGGCAACCATCTGCCGAAAATCATCGCCAACCGCGCCAGCCGCGTCGAGGAATATTCCCGCGGCTTCATGATGGACGGCGGCACGCTGTTCGAGGAACTCGGCTTCTACTATGTCGGTCCGATCGACGGTCACAACCTCGACCATCTGCTGCCGGTCCTGAAGAACGTCCGCGACATGGAAACCGGGCCGATCCTGGTCCACGTCGTGACGCAGAAGGGCAAGGGTTACGGTCCGGCCGAAGCCGCCGCCGACAAATACCATGCCGTGGTCAAGTTCGACGTTGCCACCGGCGCCCAGGCCAAGGCCAAGCCGAACGCGCCGGCCTATCAGAACGTGTTCGGCCAGAGCCTGGTCAAGGAAGCCGAAAAGGACGACAAGATCGTCGGCATCACGGCGGCGATGCCCTCCGGCACCGGCATCGACATCTTCAACAAGGCCTTCCCCAAGCGCACCTTCGACGTCGGCATCGCCGAGCAGCACGCGGTGACGTTCGCCGCGGGGCTTGCGAGCGAGGGCTACAAGCCGTTCTGCGCGATCTATTCGACCTTCCTGCAGCGCGGCTATGACCAGGTCGTGCACGACGTGGCGATCCAGAGCCTGCCGGTGCGCTTCGCCATCGACCGCGCCGGCCTCGTCGGCGCCGACGGCGCGACCCACGCCGGCTCGTTCGACAACGCCTATCTCGGCTGCCTGCCCAATTTCGTCATCATGGCGGCTTCCGACGAGGCTGAACTAGTGCACATGGTCGCCACCCAGGTCGCGATCAACGATCGTCCGAGCGCGGTGCGCTACCCCCGCGGCGAAGGACGCGGCGTGGAAATGCCCGAAGCCGGCATTCCCCTTGAGATCGGCAAGGGCCGCATCGTCCGCGAGGGCACCAAGATCGCACTGCTGTCGTTCGGCACGCGTCTGGCCGAATGCGAGAAGGCGGCCGACGAGCTGGCCGCGCACGGCCTGTCCACCACCATTGCCGACGCACGCTTCATGAAGCCGCTCGACGTCGACCTGGTTCTGAAGCTTGCACGCGACCACGAAGTCCTGCTCACCATCGAGGAAGGCTCGATCGGCGGCTTCGGCTCCCACGTGATGCAGACGCTGGCCGAGCACGGCATGCTCGACGGCGGCTTGCGGATGCGCGCGATGGTGCTGCCCGACGTGTTCCTCGACCACGACTCGCCGGCCGCGATGTACGCCCACGCCGGGCTCGACGCCAAGGGCATTGTCGCCAAGGTGTTCGAGGCCCTCGGCAAGGATTTCAAGGTCGAAACGGTGAAGCTGGCCTGAGATTCAGGCGGCGTCATTCCCGGCGCGCCACAAGAAGTGGCGCGTCCTGCGGCGCGCGAGTGACATCCCGGCGGGTGAAAAACCGGCAATGACAAGCGTCTATCTGGCCGGTCCCGACGTGTTTCTGCCCGACGCCTTCGAGATCGGGCGGCGCAAGATCGATCTGTGCATGCGTCACGGGCTGAGCGGACTGTATCCGCTGGACAATTCCGTCGACGCCGCGGCCCGGGACGCCTCGTTACGGATCTTTCGCGGCAACGAAACCATGATGAGCGCCGCCGACGCCATTATCGCCAATCTAACGCCGTTTCGCGGCCCCGGTGCGGACCCAGGCACCGTCTATGAACTCGGCTACATGGCGGGGCGCGGCAAGCTCTGTCTCGGCTATTCCAACGCCCCCTCGTCCTACGCCGATCGCGTGCGCGGCTTCACCGAGGTGGTCGCGCGCAACGGACGCCTGGTCGACGCCGAGGGAATGACGGTCGAGGATTTTGGCCTCGGCGACAACCTGATGATGATTCATGCGCTCGATCTGCATGGCTGCGCACTGATAACGCCGCGACAACAGCCCGCGGACATCTGGCACGATCTGACCGCGTTCGAGACCTGCGTGCGCGTGGCCGCCGAGCGGCTCGCTCCCATGCGTCCGCAGCCATGGCGTTGATTTCGGCCAAAGGCAAACCGGCCATGCCCCCTCCCCGCAAGCGCGCCGATATATTGCTGGTTGAGCGCGGCCTGTTCGAGAGCCGGGCGCGGGCGCGCGCCGCCATCGAAGCCGGCCTCGTGATCGCCGACGACAAACCGGTGACGAAGCCGTCCGACACCATCGCGGTCGACGCGGTGCTGCAGGCGCAGCCCGCGCATCCCTTTGTCTCCCGCGGCGGCGTCAAGCTTTCCGGCGCGCTGGAACAGTACCCGATCGATATCGAGGGCCACGTCTGTCTCGACGTCGGCGCCTCGACCGGCGGCTTCACCGAGGTCCTGCTCGCCAATGGCGCGGCCATCGTGTTTGCGATCGATGTCGGGCGCGAACAATTGCATCCCTCGTTGCGCGGCCATTCCAGGATCGTTTCCATGGAGGAGACCGACATCCGCGACTTCGAAGGCAAGCGCCTGCCGGCGCGGCCGGACGTCGTCGTCATCGACGTCAGTTTTATCTCGTTGAAGGCCGTGCTGCCGGTGGCACTGTCGCTGGCCGCTGCGCCGATGCATCTGCTCGCGCTGATAAAGCCGCAATTCGAGGCGGCGCGAAAACATTCCAAGCGCGGCATCATCCGCAATGCGATGGTGCATCAGGAAATCTGCGACGACATCACCGCCTTCGCGGCTTCCCTCGGGTGCACCGACATCAAGGTGTTTCCGTCGCCGATCACCGGCGGCGACGGCAACATCGAATTCTTCCTCAGCGCGCGCCGTGGTTGAGCGTCTTCTCATCGATCACGTCGGCCATTTCGGCGACGGCGTCGCGCTGGTCGGCGGCCAGAATATCTATGTGCCGTACACGCTGGGCGGCGAGACGGTCGAGGTCGCCGCCGTTCCCGGTCAGCACCCCGACCGGCGGCGCCTGCTCGCGGTCGAGCAGACGAGCCCCGAGCGGATCACGCCGTTCTGCCAGCATTTTGGCGTTTGCGGCGGCTGCGCGATCCAGCACTGGGACGCCGAACATTACCGCACCTGGAAACGCAACCTCGTGGTGGAGACGCTGGCGCAGGCAAAACTAGACTGCGAGATCGATCCGCTGATTGACGCCCACGGCCGCGGCCGGCGGCGGATCACGCTGCACGCCAGGATGGGCACGCACGACGTGCTCAAGGTCGGCTTTGCCGCGGCCCATTCGCATGAGATCGTTCCGGTCGATCAATGTCCGATCCTCGATCCGGCCTTAGGCGGCGCGCTCGAGGCGGCGTGGGCGATCGCCGAGCCGCTGCGGCCCGCCGGCAAACCGCTCGACATCCAGATCACGGCCACCGAAAGCGGCCTCGATGTCGACGTGCGCGGCTCCGGACCGTTGCCGACCGCGATGATCACCACATTGTCGCGCGTGGCGGAGCAACACCGGCTGGCGCGGCTGACGCGCCATGGCGAATTGGTGCTGATGCGCGACGCGCCTTCGATCATGATCGGCGCGGCACGGGTCACCCTGCCGCCGGGTTCGTTCCTGCAGGCGACGGCTGCCGGCGAGGAAGCGCTCGCAGCGCTGGTAAGCGGGCACTGCAAGCGCAGCAAGCACATCGCCGATTTGTTCTGCGGCGTCGGACCGTTCGCGCTCAGGCTGGCGGCCCATTCGAAAATTGCGGCTTTCGACAGCGAAGCGAGCGCGGTCAAGGCGCTGCAGAAGGCGGCCAAAGCGACGCAGGGACTAAAGCCGGTCAAGGCCGAGGCGCGCGACCTGTTCCGGCGCCCACTGATGCCGCCCGAATTGCGCGACTATGATGCGGTCGCGTTCGATCCGCCGCGCCAGGGCGCACAGGCGCAAGCCACTCAGCTTGCCGCCAGCAAGATTCCGCTGGTGGTTGCGGTATCCTGCAACGTCGCGACCTTTGCGCGCGACGCGCGTATCCTGGTCGATGGCGGCTATCGGCTGGAAACGGTGACCCCGGTCGACCAGTTCCGCCACACCCCGCATGTCGAGCTGGTGGCGAAGTTTAGCCGGAACTCCTGAACCTCTCCTCACGCCCGGCGACATATCCAACGTGAAGGACCAGCGGCTGCCATCCCTCGCTGCTCTTTGCCTGCGACCGCCGATGGTCCCACGGTGCGGCAACACCGGCCTCGTAAGGTTCGGCATGAAAGGGAGGTCATCATGGACGTCAATCCCGACAGGCTGAATACCTTCATCGGAAAGATACTTGGCGACGTAGGTGCAGCGATGAACGCCTCGCTGATGCTGATCGGCGACAAGCTCGGTCTTTACAAGACGCTTTCGGAAAAAGGACCGCTCACTTCAGTGGAACTCGCCCAGGCGACAAATACCAGCGAACGCTACGTCCGCGAATGGCTCGCCGCTCAGGCGGCATCCGGGTATGTCGACTACGACGCGGTATCCGGCAAATTCTCGATGACGCCGGAACAGACTCTCGTTTTCGGAGACGAAGACAGCCCGGTGTTCATGGGCGCGGTCAGCAGCGTGGTCGCGGCCACGTTCCTCGACGAGCCGAAGATTTCGGAGGTGTTCAGGACCGGCCGCGGCGTCGGGTGGAACCGGCGCAGCGAGTGCCTGTTCTGCGGCACCGCACGCTTCTTCCGCACCGGCTACAAGCACCATCTGGTGCAGGAATGGCTGCCGGCTCTCGATGGCGTCGTC
>JBAUUA010001116.1:0-2585 GCA_049582465.1 Bradyrhizobium sp.
GAGCTACGCCGCGGTCCGTGAAATTCGCATACCTCGGGTTTGGCCGCAGCTCGACCAGACCCGCGATCCCGGACGGGTCGCCGATATCATCGCGGCCCGCATCAGACTGCCGATCCCCGACAAGCAGAGCCTGCTGGCGACGCTCGATCCCGCGACACGCTTGCAACGGGTCGATGCCCTGCTGGAGCTGTCGGCGCGCCCGCTTTCGAACGGATTCGAGGCGACGCAACGGCGAGCGCTCGACTACGCCAATCAGCGGAGCCATGAGTACGCGACACTGGAGCATCTGCTGCTGGCGCTGATCGACGATTCCGATGCTTCCCCGGTGATGAAGGCCTGCGGCGCCGACCTCGGCGCCCTCAAAGCCAGCCTGCTCGGCTATCTCGACATTGAACTGCGGCACATCGTGATCGAGAATGGCGGAGCGCCCAAACCGACCGCCGCATTTCAGCGCGTGCCTCAGCGCGCCGCGCTCCGTGCGCAAGAGCTGGGCCGCGCCGTCGTGACAGGCGCAGACGTCCTGCTGGCCCTGTTTGCGGAAACGCAAAGTCCCGCGGCACGCTTTCTCGGCGAGCATGGCGTGTCCCGGCCGCGTGCGGCCGACCTTGTCGCGCACCGCAAGGGCGAGTGAACGGCTTGGCGGCGACCGCTCAAGCCGCGAGTTGCTTCGCCGAGGTACCGGCGGGCGGGGTTTCCGCAGGGCCCGGCGTCGGAAGTTCGCGGGCCAGGATGTACCCGCCGCGGGCTTCCTTGGCGCGATACAGCGCCTTGTCGGAGGAGGACAGCAGCGCGTCGACGGATTTTCCATCGCCGGGCGATACTGCGACGCCGATGCTCAGCCCGATCACGATGTCATGGCCGGCCACCCGATAGGGCGCGCTGACCGATTCGAAAACCCGCTGCGCCATCGATTCCGCATCGCTGAATGAGACACAATTCTGAACCAGGATGAATTCGTCGCCGCCCATCCGCACGATGAGATCGGCGGGACCGGCAACCGACTTCAGCCTTGTGGCGACCTGCTTCAGCAATCCGTCGCCGACGGGATGACCGAACCGGTCGTTCGCCGCCTTGAAATGATCGAGATCGATGGCGTGGACGGCAACCGCTCCGGCTTTGCTGTCAGCCAGCATCTGGACCAGGTCCGCGTCCAGGATCGAGCGGTTGAAGATGCCGGTCAACGGATCGAGCCGCGCAAGCTGTTCGAATTGCCGCTTCAGCGTGATGTGATTGATCGTGGAATTGTAGCTCAGGCGAACCATTTCCAGGCCGCCGACAAGGTAGATGGTAAACATCAACCCGAGGCCGACATGCGGGACGTCGGGCTGCATGAACGTCACGACGATGGCGGGCAGACTGATCGCAAGCAGATCGGCGACCGCGACGGCCGGCCGAAGCGACAGCCGCGCGAGAATGCCGGCGCCGAACCCGAAGGCGATGCCGATCGCCATCATCGAACAAATGGCGTCGTTGAGCAGGAGGCTGCGCCCGGCGGACAAACCGAGGATCAGGGAAGTCATCCAGGTGCCAATGGCGTAGCGCAACTCCCAGGCCCCCGCCTCCGTCCGGTCAGGCGGCGTCTTTCCGGCAAACCGGCGGCGGTAGGCAAGGACGTCAAGGGCTCGCACGATGGCGACCACCACGCACAGAGCGGTCAGCACGGCCGTGGCGATATCCCCGGTTTGCCGGGCCGTGATGGTGCCGACGATCGCCTGGGAAATGCCTGCGAACACAATCGGGACAAGCGTTCCGTAAAGCGCGGCAATGATCTCCAGGTAGACGGTATCGGACAGAGTGTCCGTCCGAAACCGCAGCTTGTCCGCAAATGACATGGTCGACCCCTGATTGGGCGCCATGCTACCAGCGATCCGTAAAATTACGGCCTCCCGGTTCGATAAAATTTGAACGGCCGGCGATTAAGCCAGCAATAATTTTTTAGCATTCAAGACTCGTTTAGTCGCCTTAACGAATTCAAAAAAACCCTGATTTTGCTTGCGTTGTTGCAGCCACGACGCAACGGTGGCGCAACGCGGCATGTTGAAGCGCGAATGGACGATGACGATTGATGCTTGCCCATCTTACTCGACGTTGCAATACTGAACAGGCATTCATCAGCATGTAGAAAGTGTCACTGTTCCTCCTGTTGTAGGTGAGGTGACCTCTCCTATGTCCATCGCACAGGGAGGCAACCATGAAAACGTCTGACCATTTTCGACAGAGTGCGGACAACTGCGCCGAACTTGCGGAAAGCGCTGTCAATGAACCGCTGAAGTTGCGGTATAAGCGAATGGAAGCCGCATGGCGCGCCTTAGCTGACGAGCAGGATTGGCTTGATGGCGAAATTACACCGGAGCACATCGAGCAAACAAAAAAGCCGCCCGAGTAAGGCGGCTAATCCCTGCCCCATTGCAGCTCATCGGCCCCGGCTTGCTTTGCGGACGAGGAAAGATTCCGAAATCAAGTTATTGCAATCGCCGCCATCCGCACGCATATCCCGAAAGGCGCACAGTTAGCAATCATATCCGTCATCGTTGTCAAAACAGAAACATTCCTCTTAAAAAAGAATGGGCGACGCATATTGCACC
>JBAUUA010001117.1:0-2843 GCA_049582465.1 Bradyrhizobium sp.
ATCGACACGGCGATCGAGTTCGCCGAGCTGATGACCGACAAGCGCTTCAACGCCTGCGTGATCGGACCGGGGGCAGGTGTCGGCGAGCGGACCCGCGATTTGGTGCTGACGGCGCTATCGGCGCAGCGCGGCCTGGTGCTGGATGCGGACGCGCTGACGAGCTTTGCCGATGCACCTGATCATCTGTTCGAGGCAATTAAAGCATCCCATGATCCGCAGGTCGTCCTGACCCCGCATGAGGGAGAATTTCCAAGGCTGTTCAGCGACATCAGCAACAAACATCCGCTTCGCTCGAAACTCGAAAGGGTGCGGGCAGCCGCCGAACGCGCGGGCAGCGTCGTCCTGCTCAAGGGACCTGATACGGTCGTGGCCTCACCCGACGGGCGCGCCACCATCGCCGCCAACGCGCCGCCCTGGCTCGCCACCGCCGGTGCCGGTGACGTGCTGTCGGGAATGATCGCAGGCCTGCTGGCGCAGGGCGTGCCGGCGTTCGAGGCCGCCTCGATCGGGGTCTGGATGCATGGCGAGGCCGCGCGCGAAGCGGGTCCCGGCCTGATCGCGGAAGATCTGCCGGAGACACTGCCGGCGGTGTTCCGCCGGCTCTATGACGCATTCGACATCGAATATTGAGCGCGTCGTCGGCGGACGCTCACACCAGATATTTCGCGACCGCCGCTTCGTCCCACGACAGTCCAAGGCCCTGACCGCGCGCGGTAATGGTGCCGTCCATGATATCGACCGGCTCGGCGAGGATCGCGCGTGCCAGATCGAGATATTCGATCCAGTGCGCGGTCGGCGTCACCGCCAGCACATGCGCGCTCGCCTCGGCGAACAGATGGCTCGACATCGGAATCGAGGCGGCCTCCGCCTGGGCGGCGACGCGGAGCCAGCCGGTGACGCCGCCGACCTTCATCAAGTCCGGCATGATGAAGTCGCTCGCGCCGGCCGCGATCGCTTCGGCAAAGCCGCGCGGAAACCACCAGTTCTCGCCGGACTGTATCGATATCGGCGACGTCGCACGCACCTTGGCGTGCCCCTGGAGATTCTCGGCCGGCACCGGCTCCTCGATCCAGTGCAGATCGTAAGCCGCCAGCCGCTCGATGCGGCGGCTCGCCTCGGAGGGATCGAGCGACTGGTTGAAGTCCAGCATCAGCGCGACGTCGGGACCGATCAGTTCGCGCACCGCCTTGACGACGCGCTCGTCATTGGCGAGGTCGCCGTCGCCGCCCTTGATCTTGATACCCCGAAACCCCTGATCCAGTGAGCGGCGCAAGGCGGCTCGATCGGTGACGGGATCGACCGCGCCGTAGCTGTCATAGGCCCGGATCGGCCGCGGCGATCCGCCGAGCAGCGTCGCCAGCGGCTGTTCCGCCGCCCGGCCGAGCACGTCCCAGAACGCCATGTCGAGGCCGGACACGGCCATGCCGACCAGCCCCTGCCAGCCGAGCAATCTGAACCGCGCGTCCATCGCCGCCATCAGGTCGAACGGCGCAACCGGCCTGCCGCCGAGTTCGCCGCCGATTTCCTCGATCAACCGCACCAACGGCCTCAGCGTCAGTTTGGTGTAGGCAAAGATGTACGAGCGTCCCGTGATGCCCTGATCGGTCGCGATGTCGATCAGCACCAGCGGCGCCGAGCGGATCACGCCAAAGGCGTTCTTCACAGGACGCGAGATCGGCGCGTCGACGGCCCGGGCCTTCACGCCGCGGATAGTGGGGGCGCTTGCGCTCATGTTCGTCTCCTCACTCGACACTGTACCACCGCAGCAACCGCGGCGCTGCCCAGTCGGTCGCGGCAGCCTCGAGCAGCCAGCGGCCGGCGGAGGTGGCGGCAAAGGCGATCCGCTCGGTCTGTCCGGAATCGATCGCGAGCGTATCCAGCCAAAACGGCTTCCAGCCGTCGTCGAGCCGGTCCAGCAGCCGGAAATGATGTCCGTGGAGGTGGAATACGACGGGGAGATCGCCGCGATTGGTCAAGGCCAGCACGACCGTGCGGCCGGCTTTGGCGCGGAACGCGGGCGCTGCCGAACGTGCGAAATCCGCCGGCCGTACCCAGTCGGCGGGGGGGCCGCCAAGCGTCAGCTCAAAGCGCTGGGCGCCCTTCAGATCGAGCTGGGCCGGCAGGCCGTTGGATGGCAGCGCGGGCGCGGCGGGCAGGGCCGCTTCCCGCAGCGGCGGCTCTCTGGAGACGACCAGCCGGGCGATCGGCCGGGCCTCCTTGCCGTCATGCAGCAGGACGGATGATGCGGAGCCGGGCGCGGCACCCGCGTCGATGAAGACGTCGGCCCGAGCCCCCGGCGCCAGCACAACGGCGCTGTTGCGCGCGGGGAACGGCTCGGCCGGCTGGCTGTCGATGGCCATGATCCGGACCTCGTAGCCCTCCATTTTCACCGCGATGACAGCCCGTTGGCAGCCATTGATGAAGCGAAGTCGAAGGCGTTCATGGGCGCGCGCGGTGATGTCCGGCATCGTCAGCCCGTTGACGGTGTAAAGCTGCGTCGCGTCGCCGGGATCGATGCCCGGCGCGATCGCGGTTCCGTCCGGGCGGAGCCGCCAATCCTCGATCAGAAACGGCTCGTCGCGGTCGACGGCAACCGGCTCGCTCTCGGCGACGATCAGGGGCAACCCGCGGGCGGGCCGTGCCGCGCCGTCGCCAAGGAGGGTGAGATCGCACAGGAAGGTCCCGGCAGGACGCAATGGAATCGCTAGACTTTCGCGAGCGCCCGCGCCGATGGGGGGCCGCGCCGCCAGCGGTTCGCCCGCCGGGACCCCGCCGAGCCCACGGAAATTCAGTACAGTGGGTGCCGGCAGATCGTTCTGGAGCGCGATTTCGAGCTCGTCGCC
>JBAUUA010001118.1:0-5637 GCA_049582465.1 Bradyrhizobium sp.
CGGGGTAGACCGGAAAACATCTGCTCGCGCTGAGTATTTCGCAATTTGACCCATCTAAGACATTCGTCATATTCCTATTTGAAAGGCGCGCGCGATATAATTCGCCGTTCATTCCCGGAGCGCCCAATAAATGAAACGACGGGAGTTCATCGCCGGTATCAGTGCCGCGATTGTGTCACCATTTGGAGTTAGCGCGCAGCAGCAAAAGGTCTGGCGGATTGGGTTTCTAGGTTCTGGACGGCTCGATCTAGCGCTTGCTGTTTTTAGGCAGCAAATGGCCGAGCAAGGCTATGTTGAAGGCAAGAGCTTCGTAATTGACACTCGAGAGGCTCAGGGTCGTTACGATCTTCTGACCGGCTTCGCGAAAGAGATCATAAGCGGAAGACCAGATGTAATTGTCGCCGAAGCCACCCCCGCCATTGCGGCGGTGCAACGTGAGACTTCGTCCATTCCCATTGTGATGTCGCCCTCGACTGATCCCATTGGCTCGGGATTCGTTAAAAGTTTTGCTCATCCGGGAGGAAATATAACCGGCTTTGCCAACATGTTTGGGGATCTGACCGCAAAATCGTTGGAGTTCCTTCACCTCGTCGTGCCAAACGCAACAACGGTCGCCGTTTTGATGTCCTCCAACCCGACCCACGCACCGATGTTTAAAGTGGCGCGCACCGGCGGGCAGAGACTTGGCCTTACCGCCCTTCCGTTCATCGCGCCAACTGAGACAGAGTTGGAGCGAGCGTTTCTTGAAATGAAAAAAGCAAGTTGCGACAGCCTGTACGTCCTGGCGGACCCCTACCGACCGAGGATTGCAAAATTGGCTCTGTCTGCGCACCTGCCGTCGATCTTTCAATATAGCCTCTTCGTCGATATTGGTGGGCTTATGAGCTACGGCCCGGACGTATTGAACATTTTCAAGCGGGCTGCGGTTTATGTGGACAAGATTATCAAGGGTGCAGATCCCGCTGATCTTCCGGTTGAGCAACCCACCACGTTTTACTTCGTGCTCAACTTGAAGACTGCGAAGGCACTCGGATTGTCGATACCAGAAGCTGTCATTGCCTTGGCAGACAAGGTAATCGAATAGAAGTGAACCACTTCCGCTGTTGGCACCAAACGAACCTGATGCGCGCGCTCGGTGATGTCCGCTCGTCGGGATGGAGCGGACATCGTTCAGGACCGCGCACTACATGCGCGGCCCCGGCCCGAAACGGCGCGCCAGGCATCAGGCCCGGCCGGGATGCGATTCCGATGCCGTCCCGCCGACCGGACAGTACCAGCTGTCTCCGGTGTATGCACGCCGCCGCGACGCGGCTAACCCTGCCCGATAGCCGGCCGAGGTAACGGCAATCATGCTTATGCTACGCGTGCTCACAACCTGGCCGGGACACGCTTGGGCCGGTTTCCAACTCTTCAGTGAGGAACCGATCGAGAAGTCGGTTGGCGCGAGTGCGGTCGCCGTTGGTTTGCAGATTGGTCAGGCTGCGGCCGACCGAGCCGAGATAGAAGCGCTCGTACTGCTCGTTGCGGCTGCCGAGCGCGGTGGCGGCGAAGTCCCAGGCCAGCCGGAAGAGCCGGCTGCGCTGCTCGGCGTCGGCACCGACGCCCTTCAGGTACTTCTCCAGCAGCGGCCGAAGCGTTTCGTCGGACAGCGCCGCCCGCGCTGGCGTGGTCAGCAGATTGTGCGAACCGAGCTGGCGGATGATCTCGTTGGTACGGGGAAACCAGGTGGGAAGCGCCGCCCGCAGGACTGCGAGCGGGCGCACGTCGCAGGCCCACATGCCGTTGCCGTATTCGCGGGCCGCCTGCTCGGCGGCGAACACCGCCGTGCGCGCGAACTCGGCGAACATGGCGATCTCGCCCAGCATCTGCTGGACCTGCGGCTGGCCGATCGTGTTGATCGTCTCGGCCATACGGCTCGCCAGACCCCAGGCGAATTCGAGCTTGGTCTGCGCCCGGATCATGGTCTGCTGCATGATATTGGGCCACCAGGTGGTCTTCATCACGGAGTTGTAGACGGCGAGATTGGCGTCGATGAACACACGGTCCCTGGGCACCTCGACGTCGTCGAAGATTACGAACGCGTCCTGCTCGTCGAAGCGGCCCGACAACGGATGGTCGAAACGATTGGTGTTCACCGACACGCTGTCGCGACAGACGAACTTCAAGCCCGGCGTATCCATCGGAATGCAGAAGCTCAACGCGTGCTCGGGCGCCGCGTCGGGCATGGGGCCGCTGGGATAGACGGCGAGTTCGTCCGAGAAGGGCGCGAGCGTCGCCAGCACGCGCGAACCCCGCACAAGGATGCCGTGTGCCGTCTCGTCGACCTTGTGGAGCTGCACCGGATCGTGACCGATCGGATTCCTGCCCCTGGACAAGTCGACGGTCGAATGAATGATCGTATGGGTGAGCGACAGATCCTCGCGGGCAAGCTTCTTCTGGTAGCGCACCAGATTCTGCGCGCCCCGCTCGTTGCCGTTGATCGCCCATTCGTCGGCGCGGCCGGCAAAGCCTGCGAAGGTGACATTCATATAGTCGGGCGTGCGGCCCATCAGGCCGACCGAGTATTCGGCGACGCACTCGAGGCCGCGATGGCGGCGCTGAAGGTCTTCCCGCGACCGCGGGATCATGTGGCTGATATTGATCGGTTCGCCGGTCTCGGAGTCGGGCATCAGGCACGCATCGGCGTGCCGGTGCTGAAGGTCGAAGACCTCGGCCAGCGCCCGGGCGGCGCCCGAAAGGGCCGGGTGGTCGACGACCGAACAAACCTTGTCGCCGCCGACCCAAAGGTCGCGCCTGCCCGCCAAGCCACGCAGAAACTGTTCGCCGGTGCGGGCCGCCATGCCGCCTCCTGTAGACGCTTGTTGGTTAGATTGAGGCTGGCCAAACCGCCATTATGCCAAAATAATCAATCGCAGAATGCGACAGATGACCGGCATCAGGCCGTTCGATGTCGCTGCCAGCCATCCGTGACATCGGGCCATGAAGACCGCATCAAGCGGCCTCCCGTTTAGCAGCCAGACCATCGAGGGCCGCCCTCGCCTCGCTCGTCATGCGCCGGACGATCTCGCCTGCTGGCAGAATCTCGTCGATGTTGCCCGCGCTTTGTCCGGCAGTCAGGCAAGCCTGATCGATGTCGCCGTTGAAATCGCGCGTCGGCAGGATGGCGCTATAGCGCGGCACTGGGATCGTCTGGCCGTTGAGGACCGTCGAGCCAATGATCTGGTCTTTCGCACCCGCAATGGCCTCGGCTTCGTGCCCCTGCGCCACGCGTGCACCATCATTGACGATCGCCCGCATGGGCTGATCGGGCCACTCGGGGCCGTAGATCGAGAGGATCGCCGTATCGCCGACATCGGCGGACAGCACGCGCTCCTTGTAGGAATCGTGAGCTTCTGCCTCTTGCGCAGCGAGGAAACGACTGCCGCACCATACGGCGTCGGCCCCGAGAACCAGCGCCGCGGCCATGGTCGCGCCATCGACGATGCCGCCTGCGGCAAGCAACGGCAAGCCGGAGAAGCGCCTGCGGATTCGCGGAAAGAGCGTCATGGTCGAGGCTTCGGCCCGATTGTGCCCGCCGGCCTCCGCACCCTGGACGATGAGTGCGTCGGCGCCGAGTGCGGCCGCCTGCTCGGCTTCGGCGACGCGGCCGATTTGCATCCAGACCTTGATCCCGGCCTGCTTCAATCGTTCGACATGCCCCGGCGTCGGTAACGTCCAGAAGAAGATGGCGAGCGCCACCTGTTCCTCAATGAGGACGGACACGTGTTCATCGGTGACGAAGTCGCCGATCAGATCGACGCCGAAAGGCCGCTTTGTCAGTGTCTTCGTCTGACGGACGAGATCGCGCAGGACGTCGGGCGGATTGATGTCGGACCCGATCGTGCCGAGCCCGCCGGCTTCGCATACCGCGGCCGCGAGAGCAGGACGCGCGATCATCGCCATGCCCGCATTGACGATGGGCGTTGTGAGCTTGAAGGTCCGGGTGATGGACGTCGAAAACATGATCTGGATCCTTTCACAGCATGGAGGATGACCGGCGCTGCTCGAGCCGGCCGCGGATTTGTCGTCAGGACGGCGCCGCGACCGCGGCCGGTGTTGTAACTTGGGTCATGATCCGATCCCTTTGCGTTCGCATCTCACGGCCGGAAGCGACCGTATTATGTCGCTTGAGGTACTCGGCAAAGCCAATGCGGTCTTGATATACTGCGCCAAAGCCTTGCGAGATCGCGCCAATGACGACGGAAAGACGCGCCGCGGCCAAGCTCGCCGCGCCGACCATCAATCTGGCCAGCGTCGTCTACGGCCTCGACGCCTACATGCGCTCGCGCGGGGCCGACGCGCTCGACGCCTTGCGCCGCGCCGGTCTCGAGCCCGCCGACCTGACCGATCCCAATCGGCGCGTGCCGCTCATCCGCTATCTCGAACTCCTGGAGATCTGCGCCGATCTGCTGGCCGATCCGCAATTCGGCTTGAAGTTCGGCGCCCAGTACGAGCCGAGGCACGTCGGCGTCGTCGGCAATGTCGCCCTGGCCTCGCGCACGGTCGGCGAAGCCTTCGAAACGATAGGGCGCTATCTGCCCACCATGGTCGACGCCACCGTGCACGGCGTGGAGGTCAGCGACCGGATCGTGTTTGTGTATTCCTATTATATCGATCCGCTGATGATGTCGTACCGGCAGAAATGCGACTGGGCGATCGCCTTCGCGTGCAACCTGATGCGCGCCGGGCTCGGCGAGCCGCATTGGACCCCGCAGGAGGTCCTGCTGCCGCAGTTGGCGGACGAAACGCCGGCGGAACGCCGCACCCGCGCGGAGATCATGGGCGACAACATCCGGGTCGGCCATCCCTGGGCCGGTATCCGGTTTGACGCAGACCTGCTCAAGCGGCCGATGGCGACGGCCGATGCCATGATCGGGACCCTGATGCGCCATTACGGTGATCTTCGGCTCGCCGCTTTGCCGGAACAGCGCGGTGAGATCGAGCAATGGCGCCGCGAGATCGCCCGCGTGCTGGTGAAGGGCGAGGGCGGCATCGAGCACCTCGCCAAGGCGACCGGCACCTCGGTGCGGACGCTCCAGCGGCGGCTGAAGGATGGCGGCGTGAACTACTCCGACCTGCAGAACGACGTGCGCAAGACGCTGGCGCTGAACCTGCTGGAAAACGAGACTCTGGCGCTGGCGGAAATCGCCTTTTCGCTCGGCTACTCCGAGGTCAGCGCATTCAATCATGCCTTCCGGCGCTGGGTCGGCCAATCGCCGGGCGATTATCGTCGGCTGCGCGCGGGTCATTTCAAATCCGTCGCAGCGAAGAAGCCGGAGCCGCCCGCGAGGGGAACGATTTGAATGACTCTGCCCGGCAGGCCCCTGAACTGCGGTTTGCCGACCGCGTGGCACTTTTTGCCATGGTGCCGGCGACTTCCGCCGAGATAGCCCGAAAAACTTCTGATTTTCCGAAATTCCCCTTGACGGCTTGGTAGAAACAGGAATAGAGCGATTTGGTCCCGTCCCACAGAGGGGCGTTGCGCAACGTCACGAACGCGGAGCGGGATGCGGTGGACGCCGATGTGCCTTTGACGAATGGCGCGTGAGGCGGACGGCGAAGTCGTGTGGTCCTGATGCCCCGACGCTGGCATCAAGT
>JBAUUA010001119.1:0-6311 GCA_049582465.1 Bradyrhizobium sp.
GAGGTGCAGCGCAACGGCGTCGTCACCAAGAAGAACTCGCCCGACATCCTGATGGTCGTCTTCATGCTGTCGCCGGACGACAGCCTCGACCAGCTCTACATCTCAAACTACGCGCTGCTGCAGGTGCGCGACCAGCTGCTCCGGCTGGACGGCATCGGCGACATCCAGATTTTCGGCGCGCGCGATTACTCGATGCGGCTGTGGCTCGATCCCGACAAGATCGCGCACCTCGGCATGACCTCGAGCGACGTGATCGCCGCAATCCGTGCCCAGAATTTGCAGATCACCGGCGGCCAGCTTGCCGGCCCTCCAATTGCCGACCGCGCCTTCCAGCCGAACCTGACCTTCACGGGCCGATTGAAGGACCCATCCCAGTTCGAGGACATTGTCGTCAAGGCGAGCGCGGACGGCCGGATCGTACGGCTGCGCGACATCGCCCGGATCGAGCTCGGCGCGCTAGACTATTCCACCAACAGCTTCGAGCTGCGGAAGACCGCGGTCGCGATGCTGGTGACCCAGCGTCCCGGATCGAATGCGCTTGCGACCGCAAAGGGCATTTCCGACACGATGGTAAAGCTGAAGGCCAGCTTCCCGAAGGGACTCGACTACGACATCGGCTACAACCCGACCGAGTTCATCCGCCAGTCCATCAGCGAGCTGATCAAGACCATCTATGAAGCGATGGCCCTTGTCGTCATCGTGGTGCTCGTGTTCCTGCAGGGTTGGCGTCCGGCGATCATCCCGATCGTTGCGATCCCGGTCTCGCTGGTCGGTACGTTTGCGGCAATGGCGGCACTTGGCTACGCCATCAACAATCTGACGCTGTTTGGGCTCGTGCTCGCGGTCGGCATCGTGGTCGACGACGCCATTGTGGTGGTCGAAAACGTCGAACGGCATCTTCGCGACGGCATGAGCCGGCGCGACGCGGCCTTGAAAACCATGGAGGAGGTCGGCGGCGCGCTGGTGTCGATTGCGCTGGTGTTGTGCGCGGTGTTCGTGCCGACCGCGTTTCTGGGAGGAATCACCGGCCAATTCTTCCAGCAATTCGCCGTCACCATCGCGGTCGCGACTGCGATCTCCTGTTTCTGTTCGCTGACGCTGTCGCCGGCACTCGCCTCACAGATTCTGGTGACGCATGCGGACAAGCAGCCGCCTGCGGCCTGGAATCTGATTGCTCGCGGCTGGGAATGGTTCACCGGCCTCTTCAACCGTGGCTTCGACTGGCTGTCGCATTTCTATGCAAGTGTCGCCGGTTTCGTGATCCGGCACCGCGTGGTGATGCTGCTGGTCTATGTGGCATTGATCGGCAGCGCCGGCTGGCTGCTTGCGACCACGCCGCAAGGTTACATTCCGGCGCAGGATCGCGGCTACGTGATCATATCCGCGCAATTGCCGGGTGCGGCCTCGCTGGCTCGGACCACCGAGATCGTTCGCAGGATTGAGAGCATCGCGCTCGATACGCCCGGAATCTCTCATATCGCGGTCTTTGCAGGCCTGTCGGGAGCGACCCGCACCCAGGCAAGCAACTCGGCAGCGCTGTTTCCAGTGTTCGAAGAACCGGAAGTGCGCCTCAAGAAGGGCCTGAACGCACAGGTGATCACAGCGGATCTGCGCAAGCGGCTTTTGGCCATCGAGGGCGCATTCATCATCGTGATTCCGCCGGCGCCGATCCCGGGCATCGGCACTGGTGGCGGCTTCACCATGCGCATACAGGATCGTCAGGGCCGCGGGCCCGAGCTCTTGGCGGCTGCGACCGACGAGCTTGTCGCCGCGGCGCGCAAGTCGCCGCTCCTCCTCGCCCCTACCGTGTTCTCGCCGTTCTCGGCCAACACGCCGCAGGTGTTCGTCGACATCGATCGCGTCAGGGCGCAGAAGCTCGGCGTTCCCATCCAGAACGTCACCGACACCATCGAGACGTATTTCGGCTCGACCTATGTCAACGACTTGAATCTGTTCGGCCGCACCTATCACGTCACCGCGCAGGCCGACCTGCCGTTCCGGAAAGAGCGCACCGACCTTTCGCGGCTGCGCACCCGCAACGCCAATGGCGACTCGGTGATGCTCGGCAGCGTCGTGGACTTCAAGGACGTCTCCGGGCCCGATCGCGTCGCGCGCTACAATCTTTATCCCGCAGCCGAGCTGCAGGGCGAGGGTCTGCCGGGCACGAGCTCGGCGACCGCAATCGCCGCCATGAAGCGGCTTGCCGACGACACGCTGCCGAGCGGCTTTGCCTTTGAATGGACCGACCTGTCCTATCAGCAGACGACCAGCGGCAATGCCGGCCTCGCGGTGTTCCCGATCTGCGTGCTGTTCGTCTATCTGGTGCTGGCCGCGCAATATGGCAGCTGGACGCTGCCCTTTGCCATCCTCCTGATCGTGCCGATGTGCCTGCTCGCTGCGACCATCGGCGTGCGCATCATGCATCAGGACGTCAACATTCTGACCCAGATCGGCTTTGTGGTGCTGGTAGGTCTGGCCGCCAAGAACGCCATCCTGATCGTGGAATTTGCCCGCGACATCGAGCTGGAGGGAAAACCGCGCCTCGATGCCGTCATCGAGGCCTGCCGGCTGAGACTGCGGCCGATCCTGATGACGTCGTTTGCGTTCATTCTGGGTGTGCTGCCGCTGGTGGTATCGAGCGGCTCGGGGTCGGAAATGCGCCAGGCGGTCGGCGTCGCCGTGTTCTTCGGCATGCTGGGCGTGACCGTCTTCGGACTGATCTTCACGCCGATCTTCTACATGATCGTCCGCAACCTGGCCGACGGCTCGCGCCGGAAGGGTCCCGCCGCGGAGCATGGCGGGCCTTAGCGGACCCTGGCGTCTGCCGTTTCGGGCTGCCGCTGCGCTGTTTTACCTACGAAATAGATGGGCAGGCGCAGGGTTATTAAATATCATGCCCGGAACCGAAACCCTGGGGGAGACACGTATCATGAAGTCCGGATTATTGTCGGCGGCCGTTGCGGTATGCGGCCTGTTGTTTGCCGCGCCGGCGTCGGCGCAGGGCGTCAAGATCGGAATCCTGAACGACCAGTCCGGCGTCTATGCCGATTACGGCGGCAAATGGTCGTTCGAGGCGGCCAAGATGGCGGTGGAGGATTTCGGCGGCAGCGTGCTCGGCCAGAAGATCGAAGTGATCTCCGCCGACCATCAGAACAAGCCTGATCTGGCCACAGCGATCGCGCGGCGCTGGTATGAGGTCGAAGGCGTCGACATGATCACCGAGCTGACGACGTCCTCGGTCGCGCTCGCGATTCACGATCTGTCGAAGCAGATGAAGAAGATCGACATCGTGGTCGGCGCGGCGACCTCGCGGCTGACCGGCGACGCCTGCCAGCCCTATGGCTTCCATTGGGCCTACGATACCCATGCGCTGGCGGTCGGCACCGGCGGCGCGCTGGTCGAGGCCGGCGGCGACACCTGGTTCTTCATGACCGCCGACTATGCCTTCGGCTATGCGCTGGAAAAGGACACCAGTGATATCGTCAAGGAAAAGGGCGGCAAGGTGTTGGGTTCGGTCCGCATTCCCCTGAACTCATCGGACTTCTCGTCGTTCCTGCTGCAGGCGCAGAGCTCCAAGGCCAAGATCATCGGGCTTGCGAACGCCGGTCTCGACACCACCAACTCGATCAAGCAGGCGGCGGAATTCGGCATCGTCAAGGGCGGCCAGAAACTCGCCGGCCTGTTGCTGACGCTGGCCGAAGTCCACGGCCTCGGCCTCGAAGCAGCTCAAGGGCTGGTGCTGACCGAAGGCTATTACTGGGACCGCGACGACAAGAGCCGCGAATTCGCCAACCGCTTCTTCGCCCGCACCGGGAGGATGCCGAACATGATCCAGGCCGGCACCTATTCGGCGACGCTGCAATACTTGAAGGCGGTCAAGGCGGCCAACAGCAAGGACACCGAGGCGGTCGCCGCCAAGCTGCATGAGATGCCGGTCGACGACATGTTCGCGCAAGGCGGCAAGGTGCTGGCCAACGGCCGCATGGTGCACGACCTCTACCTGTTCGAGGTCAAGAAGCCGTCGGAATCGAAGAAGCCCTGGGACTACTACAAGCAGCTCGCGGTGGTGCCCGGCGACAAGGCCTTCTTCACCGCCAAGGAAAGCGGTTGCCCGCTGACGAAGTGATCGCGGCTGCCGATTGATTCCGCTCTCCGTCATGGCCGGGCTTGTCCCGGCCATCCACGGCTTTGCCGAAATCAGGCGATCTCGCGGTCGGCGCCGAGCGGGATGCGGACGGTTGCGGGCACGGCATATTCGGCGTGGCTGGAATAGATGACTATTCTGTCCGCCAGCTGCGACAGCACCCGCTTCAGAATCCGCGCCGCCTGATCGAAATCCAGATGCTCGACCGGCTCGTCGAGCAGCACCAGCGGAGCCTCGCTGAGGAGCGCGCGGGCGAGATTGAGCCGTTGCGCTTCCCCGAGCGACAGCATGTCCTGGCTGATCCAGCCATCCAGTCCATCGGCGAAACGGCCGTCGAGTTCCACGGCGGCAAGCGCCAGCCAGCACGCTTCTTCAGTGGCGCCGGGCGCGAAGAGATTTTCGCGAACCGTATCGGACAGGATCGCCGCATCGTGCAGGCAGAGATGCGAAGCCGCGCGGCGATAGGCGCCGAGCATCACGACCCCGTCGCCGGCAAACTGGCCGCTATTGTCGTTGCCGATCCAGCCGGCGATCTGTTTGAGCAGCGTCGTCTTTCCGGTGCCGCTGGCGCCGACCAGCGCTGTCGCGTGACCGGCGCGGAAACCCAGATTGATCGGCCGGCCGAGGCCGCGGCCATCGGGCGTCTGGCGTGGCACGTTCCTCAGCGTCAGGTTTTGCAGCATCGCCGGCACGGGCGCCGGCGTTGTCTTCAGCTTGGTCTCCGTCGACCAGTCGTTGAGGCCTTCGCGGGCGGCGCGCTCGCGCACCCTTCCGAGCACGATCCGCGACACGCCGTGCGCAGTTTCGCCGAGCGCGAGCCAGCCGAACCCGAGGAAAGCTGGCACCAGAAGGGCGCTGTCGCGTGCGCCGGCATGCCAGGCCGCGACCAGCACGCTGAGTGCGGCCAGTGGACCGGCAAGCCCGGCAAGCATGTCGAGCACGGCAAGCGCGCGACGCTGGGCAAGCCGCCCGGCTTCCGCGTTGCTGAAATGGGCAAAGGCCGTGGTCAGTATTTCCGGGAAGGCGCGCTCCGCCTGCAGCGGCACCACCGCGGCCAGCGCCGCTCCCAACAGGCGGCCAGCCGCCCGTTGCGAGGATCGCACGCTCCTCCATTGCCGGTCCACGACCGGCACCAACCGGCGCAGCGTCGCCGTCAACGCCAGCGACAGCAGCGCGATCGGCACCAGCGCGAGCGGAGTCAGCCATGCCGTCGCCGCAGCGAGCACCACGATGCCAGCCAGCAGAATCGTCGCGGGCATGCCGACGCGCAAGCGCTCGTAATCGACGTCTTCGACGTCCTCCATGTAGTCGGATAGCCGGTCCTGGTTGCCGAGCTGCCAGCCCGCCGCGCGGGTCGAAGGAGCCTGCGCCATCGCCGCAAACAGCCGCGCCCGGCGTTTGACCTGGTCGAGCAGGGCGGCGCGATGGCCTACGACACGTTCGCCATATTTGCCGAGCGTCTTGCTCAGCGCGAACAGCCGGACCAGCGCCGCCGGAATATGAAAGTTGAAAGCGAGCGCGGCCGGTCCAAGTCCGGCCAGCGCGACCGCGCCGAGGAACCAGACGGAGATGCCGGTGAGCAGGACCCCGGATACCGAGGCCACCACGGCAAGCAGGATGGCGAGCCGCCACGGCGACCTCGTGCGCAGCGCAGCGGGTGGAGGGACGGGCGCCACCATGGAGGGCGCGATCGCTCGAATGCTCATGCGGCGACCGCCTGTTCGGCCGGCGACGGAGATCGCAGCACGTGATGCCGGCTGGCCGCTTCGATCAGCCGCTCGTCATGGGTTGCGACGATGACCAGGCGCCGTTTCGCCATTTCGGTCAGCACCTGCCGAACCAGCTTCGCGGTTTGCGGATCGAGTTTGGCGGTCGGCTCGTCGGCGAGGACCACGCCGCCGGAAAGCATGATGCGGGCGATGCCGACGCGCATGCGTTGCCCACCGGAGAGATTGTCGCCGCCTTCCGCGATGCGGGCATCGAGCCCGCCGGGCAGCAGCCGTTCATCGAGCAACCCGACGTGCCGGGCCGCCGCCTGCAGCACCGCCCGCTCATGGCTGCCGCGGTTCCAGGCCATGGCTTCGGCGAGCGTACCCGCCGGCACGTAGATGTCGGTCGATATCCAGTCGCAGCCTTCGGCCGTCACCTGAGGCAATGACTTGAAATC
>JBAUUA010001120.1:0-4092 GCA_049582465.1 Bradyrhizobium sp.
GAGAACGCCATGTTCAATGAACTCGACCGCAGGACGAGTCTGACCGGCAATCAGCTCAAGATATTGAGTGCGGCCATCATCGGCGACGCGCTGGAGTTTTTCGATTACTTCCTGATCGGCTTCGTGCTCGCCTTCCTGATCGGGCCGTGGAAACTCACCTTCGGACAATCCGCCACCGTGCTGATGAGTTCCGGTATCGGCGCCATCATGGGCGCCTATGCCTGGGGCTGGCTTGCCGATCGCATCGGCCGCCGCAAGGTCTTCATCGGCACCGTGCTCAATTTCTCCATCGCCACCGGCCTGCTTTACTTCACGCCGGACAATGGCTGGATCTATCTTTCCGCGATGCGCTTCTTCGTCGGCCTCGGCGTCGGCGGCCTCTATTGCGTCGACCTGCCGCTGGTGCAGGAGTTCATGCCTTCGTCCAAGCGCGGCTGGGTCGGCGGCCTCGTGACTTGCGTGATCCCGCTCGGCGTAGGGCTCGGCGCGGTCATGGGCGCTCTCATTGGCAGCGGCGATTGGCGGCTGTTGTTTGCCATTGGCGTGCTGCCGGCGCTCCTCGTGCTCTTGGTCCGCCTCTGGGTGCCGGAATCGCCGCGCTGGCTCTGCCGTCAGGGCCGCTACGAGGAAGCGCGCAAGTCCCTTGCCTGGGCGCTGCAGATGGAACCGTCCGCACTGCCGTTGCCGACGGCCGCCGACGCGGGTCCGATCATCAAGAGCAATTGGCTCGACCTCTTCAAATATCCGCGCAGCCTCGTCGTTTCCTGGCTCGGCAATGCCGGCGCGCAGACCGGCGTTTACGGGCTTACGCTATGGGCTCCGTCGCTGTTCGTGCTCCTCTTGAAGGTGACGCCGCAAGAGGCTGCCAAGATGATGATCCTGCTCTCCGTGTTCGGCTTTGTCGGACGGCTGTCGTTCTCGTTCTTCTCGGAAATGATGGGACGGCGTAACGCGGGCGGCCTGCTCGGCTTCGGCGCCGGAATCCTAACCATCGTGGCCGGCTATAATTATGACGCGACGATCATGGGCGTGTCGGCATTCTGGCTGCTGCTGGCCTTGACGTTCTTCTTTGCCGATGGCGGCTTTGCCATTGTCGGGCCCTACGCCGCGGAAGTGTGGCCTTCGCACCTGCGGACGTCGGGCATGGGCTCGGCGTATGGCTTCGGCGGCATCGGAAAGATCATCGGGCCGGTCGGCCTCGCCTTGATCGTGGGTTCCGGCAATTATCTCAAGCCTGACGTGCCCTTACCCCAGATTCCGACTGCCTTTGTTTATCTGGGTTGTTGGTTCCTGATGGCCGGAGCGGTGTATTATTTCTTCGGATTGGAAACCAGGGGCAAATCGATCGAGCAGATCGACCGCGAATTGGCCGTCACAGCCGATCTGCGCGCGGCCACGGCCTCGATGCGACAGGCGTAACCTTGGACACGCTGATCGCGACTTCCGCCGATCTTGCGGGCGACCAGGCCGTCGTTGCGCGCGCCGAGGCGGTGCGCGCCGCGGTAGCGGCCGCGTCGAACGAGATCGAGAGCACGCGCCGGCTTCCGCCGGCGCTGCTCGACCAACTGCACGAGGCGGGTTTGTTCCGCCTCCTGCTGCCGCGTTCGTCGAACGGAATCGAAACCGATCCCGTGACCTTCTTCCACGTCATCGAGACCATCGCGCGCGCCGACGCCTCGACCGCGTGGTGCCTCAGCCAGGCCGGCGGCTGCGCCATGTCGGCGGCCTATCTCGATTTGCCGGTAGCGCATGCGATCTTCGGCAGCGACCCGCGCGCGGTTCTGGCCTGGGGGCCCGGGCCGAAGGTCAGGGCGGTCGAGTGTGAAGGCGGCTATAAAGTCACGGGCGTGTGGTCCTTCGCATCGGGCGGCCGCCATGCGACCTGGCTCGGCGCTCACTGCCCGATCTACCAGGCGGACGGCACGCCAAGGCTCGATCCCAACGGCATCCAGCAGGAACGCACCATGCTGGTGCGCAACCGGGATGTGGCGTGGACCGATATCTGGAACACGGTCGGCCTGCGCGGCACTGCGAGCGATCAGTTCGCGCTCGAGGATTTCTTCGTTCGATCGGATCATTCGATCACCCGCGAATTCGATCAGGAGTGCCGCGAGAGCGGGCCGCTCTACCGCATGGGCTCCGGCACCTGCTACCAGGTCGGTTTCGCCGGCGTCGCCTGCGGGATCGCGCGCGGGGCGCTCGACAGTTTTGTCGATGTGGCGCGCAACAAGGTGCCGCGCGGCTTCAAGAGCCCGCTGCGCGACAATGCGGTAGTCCAGTCCAATCTGGCGCAGGCCGAGGTCAATCTCCGCGCCGCGCGCGGCTTCGTGCTGCAGTCGATGGCCGACATCTGGAAAGATCTCAGCGCCGGCGCCACGATCACGGTCGAACAGCGCATCACTGTCCGCATGGCCGCCACCCATGCCATCCACAAGGCACGCGAGGCGGTCGACTTCGCCTACAATGCCGCCGGCGCCACCGCGATCTTCGAGAACCACCCGCTGGAGCGCCGCTTCCGCGATATCCACACCGTGACCCAGCAGCTGCAGGGCCGGCTCAGCCATTTTGAAACCGTCGGCGCCTGGATGATGGGCGCCGACGCCGACCTCACCTTCGTCTAAGGAGAAGATCTATGCCGCTTGGCGTCCTGCAACATTTCACCATCGAGCCCTCCGATCTGGAGAAGACCAAGGATTTCTATTGCGATGTGCTGGGCTTGGAGAACGGCGAACGCCCGCCGCTCGATTTCCCGGGCTACTGGCTCTATTCCGGCGGCGTCGCCACGGTACACCTGATGGGCACGCGCAAGCCGCGCGACGGCATCGTGGTACGCGGCACCGAGAAGAAATATGAGGATACTGGCCGCCTCGACCATATCGCTTTTGCCGCGACCGACGTCGAAGGCGTGCGCAAGCGTCTGCAATCGCGGAACGTTAAATTCCGCGAAAGCATCGTCCCGCGCACCGGCGACACCCAGTTTTTTCTCTACGATCCAGACGGCGTCGGCGTGGAGCTGAATTTTCCGAAGGCGTAAAGTCTCGTCCCGTTGTCGGGCGTCAGTTCGGCGGGCGAACCTCCGGCCGAAGACGTCTGCCTTGGAAGCGCGGACGCTCCACGTCCCGACGTCCTCTCGTCCGACAGCCGACCGCGGCCACCGGCGACGCCTGACCTGCGTCCGGATTGTGCTCCAAAGAACACAGTGGCGAAGGTTGTTCATGGATTCCACGTGCAACGGCCCTGATTCCCGAAGAGGCCATCAGCCTGCCATCACTCGGGCACGAAGCCGCCAGCGTTTCCTCAATTTTGCGTGAGGAATAGAAGAGCCGCGCCGCTGCGGCAGGATAGTCGGGTGCTGTGCCTTCCACCTACCCCAGGGCCCACGTACCCGGCTATCCGCTTGCCGCCGCGACCGGCGCACGCATGCATCCTTGGTCCTTGACGGGTTCTAGTCGAGCCCGCGCTCATGACTCAAGCGGACCATTTCCTCGATGAAGGTCTGCTTTTGCTTGTCGTTGAGGCTGGCGAAGAGCGGCTCGGCCGCGTCGGCGACGTTGCGCTGGTCCACCGCGCGGTCGTTGAGGAACTGCGCTTCGTTGCGCATCTGCTCGATGATGTCGTCGGGCGGGTCGCGCTTGGCGCGGGCAATTCGCAAATTGAGACGGTCGGCGCCATTGTGGCCGAGATAGTGCATCGCGCTGCTGAAGCCGGCCCAGTTCTTCTCCTGCTCGGCGGTGAGATTAAGTTCGGCCTTGATCCGGTCGATATTCGCATCGCTGTTGGCGACGATCTGTTCGGCCGTCAGTTGCGGCTGCCCCTGCTCCTGGGTCAGCACAGCCGCCTGCTTCGTCGACTTGGCGCCCTTGCCAGCCTTCGCCGACTTCGGGGTGCCACTCTGCTTGGCACTACCCGGACTATTTGCCGCAGGCGCGGCCGGCTCGCTCTTGCCGACGCCGAGCACGCCGGTGAAGACACCGACCACACCGCCGATCGCGCCGCCGAGCACGCCGCCCACCGGCCCGGCAGCCCTGTTGCCGGCCTGTGCCCCCTGTTGAACGCCCTGAACCACCTGTGCATCTACCGCGGAAGGTGTGC
>JBAUUA010001121.1:0-2154 GCA_049582465.1 Bradyrhizobium sp.
TGAACCCCATCAGGCGACGGCCCCCGCGCCGATCCCGGACAGAAGCAAGTACTCCGGCGAGTGGACGATGCAAAAGGGATTGACTCTTCGAGGCCCGTTACAGAAGCCTCGTGTGCGCTGGGGTAGTCTCAAAATGCTCACGAGTATTCACAGCGGTCGCACCGGAAATCACCCGGCATCCCCGCACGCAATGGTTTAAACGGCTTCCTTCGTGCTCTCCCCGGCGATCGGCTTTCTTGTCACCGTCGCCGGCAGCCCTCAGCTGCCAGCTTGACGCCAGCGTCGAGGCGTCAGGACCACACGACTTGTCCGTCCGCATCGGGCGCCTTCGTCTTGAGCACCGTCAGCGTCCACCGCAGCCCGCTCCAACGTTCGTGACGATGGCCAACGCCCCTCTCTCGGAACGGGATGGCGGGAATAAACAGGTGATTTGCGCAAAACGCGAAGCGGAATATTTTTTTAACAGGGACTGGACAGATAGAAACAGCTTGATCCGGCTGGATAACTTCGATTTTGCGTGCAAGTCCGTCAAGCGGATCGGGTGTCAGATTGGGTTCTTATTGGCTCGTCTCCACGGAAGCGGGCAGTTGACCTTAGCGTCGGACGCGAGCAGCGCGACTACAGCAGGCCTACTTGACGAAGCTCAGATACGACGCGAGCGCCTCGATTTCGTCGGGACCCAGATGGCTCACAACCATCGGCATCGGAGACCCTGCGGTCGAATGGTATCCCTGGCCCCATTGCACCAGACGCCGCTTCAAATAGAAATAAGCCAGTCCTCCGAGCCGCGGAATGTCTCGCACGCCCTCGGCGTTCGGGCCATGACAGGCATAGCAGGACACAATGTTGGCTTCCGGAATTCCCTCCAGATAAATCGTCTTGCCCTTGGCTGCGAGATTCCTGTTGCCGTCATTGGCGGGTTTCGGCGCGATTGTCGCAAAATAAATCGCCAGATCGCGCGCCGCATGCGGGCCCAGAGCCGCTACCGCGCCCCACATATATTGCTTCGAAAATGGATTGTCCCGCGTGTGCTCGTGGAAGCTCCAAATCTGGCTCTCGGTATATTGCGGTCTCTGGCCAGCCAATCGTGGCGCGGCCGCAAAACCTTGCCCCGATGCTCCGTGGCACCAGGTGCAATTGCGCACGGCCGCGCTGTCACCTGCCCAGGCCGGAACGGCCGCGGTGATAATCGCCAGTATCGCTATTGTTAGCCCGATGCGCCTCATGACCTCAAACTTTCGCGCCTTCACTGCAGGTAGCTGACATAGGCGGCGACGGCTTCAACCTGGGACCTCGTCAGATTGTGCGCCGTCGGCGCCATGATCGCCGATGTATCGACCGCCGAACCCTGGCCTCGCTCCGTCTTCCAACCCGTCAACTGGCCGACGGTGTAGGCGTAGAGCTGGCCGGCCAGCCGCGGAATTTCATTGTGGCCTTTGCCCTCCATGCCGTGGCAGGCCGAGCACGCGGGAACGTTGGATTCGGGCAACCCCTCCTCGAAGATTCGTTTGCCGGTGGCGATGGAGCCCCGCGGCGCCCCTCCGGAAGGTCCCGGATTGAGATGCTTGAAATGCGCAGCCAGGGCCGTCAGCATCGACGGGCTCAGGACATGCGCGACGTTGAACATGATCGGGTTCGTGCGCCTGCGCTCGCTGAACGCCCGCAACTGGTTCTCGATGTATTGCGGTTGCTGTCCCGCCAGTCGCGGCATCGGGAAATATCCGAGATAACCCTGCCCGGATAGCCCGTGGCAGGTCTTGCAATATTCCAGCTTGGCCTCAAGGCCGCCTTGCCGTGCAAGCGCGCCTCCATCCTGCGCGTGACCGGCTGCGGAAAAAGCCACCGCCAGAAGCGCCGTCTGCAGTAACAGTCGCAAGCTCGTGACCTTCATGAACCGGCCTCCGCGCCTACCACTTGGCACCACCAACGTCCGTTTCGCTTGAAAAGCCTTCGACCATCACAAACCGGCCCCCCAGATGTGAAAGTTCAGCCCAATCTTGACGACCTGGATGTTCTGCTTGACGTCCACAGTGTCGAGGAATGCGTTGGTCGCATCGGACATCGTGATGACCTTATGTCCGAACCCATAGTAATCGTATTCGAGAAAGGCGGACCAATGCTGCGAGAACGCCCAATCCACCCCACCGCCGGCGG
>JBAUUA010001122.1:0-1544 GCA_049582465.1 Bradyrhizobium sp.
GCGCATGAGCGGGCGCTCCCGCAACGATGGCCGACCAAAACGCCGCAACGAAAACGCTCACTCGGTTCATGTTATTTCTCCCACCGACAGATCCGGGATTTCACGCGCCGGAACGTATCCTGCCTAAACGCGACTTCTCCATCCAGCCAGCACAAGACGCGCCGCTGCCGACAGTGACGGCCGCTAGAGCGCGATCAGTTGCAGGATCAGCACGCAGCCCATCCGAGCGAAGCTCAGCATGTGATCGCGACACACCGCACACGCGAGCCGCGACTGCTCCTCCGCCGTGTCTTTCCCGCTTCCCAACCGGCGCGCGTTGGGGACAGTGCGCATCATCGTAGGCACGAAACCGCTTGCCGCCAACAGCAGAGAGCCCCAGCCGATCCACCAGGGATTTGCGCCTCGCGCGATCTCGGCGCAGATGGCGGCAAGTGTCAGCAGCATCACCACGGCCACCAGCCGGTTCATCGGATAGGCCTCCGTGGTGACGCGGCGGTAATAGACCGAAATCGAACTCAAGACTTCCGGCGGCAGCGCGTCGCCGGAGTGTTTGCGCGTCTGCACGTCGAACATCAGGTCGAACCACAACACGGCGAGCAGGAAGCCGGCCCCTGCGGCAGCGAATGTGTGCATGTTGGACTCCCGGCGCCGTGATGGTGGCAGGCCCGCGCGAAGCAGTTGACAGCCCGCGCCGGTTTCGCTGTAATACGGCCATGGGGGTTTTGCGATCCCCCCACGAGGCGACATGCCCAAGTATCGCGTCCCGTATCTCTTTGCGAGGGCGCAACCATGTCATCCCCCACCACGATATCATCCGACAAACTTTCCCGCCTGATCGGCACGGCCAATATGCCTGCGCTGATCGACGTCCGTACCGACGAGGATTTCGCCGCCGACCCGCGGCTGATTCCCGGCGCGGTCAGACGCCACCACGAGGACGCCCCCGACTGGGGCGAGGAGTTTTCCGGACGCTCGGCGATCGTCATCTGCCTGCGCGGCCAGAAGCTAGCGCAGGGCACGGCGGCCTGGCTGCGGCACCTCCACGTCGAAGCTGAAGCACTCGAAGGCGGCTTCGAGGGCTGGAAGGCGGCCAAGCTGCCGCTGGTGCCGGCGGCGAAACTGCCGAAGCGGGACGCGCAGGGCCGCACCGTCTGGGTGACCCGCGCCCGGCCCAAGATCGACCGCATCGCCTGCCCCTGGCTGATCCGGCGCTTCGTCGATCCCGATGCGGTGTTCCTGTTCGTGGCACCGGCCGAGGTGGTCGGGGTCGGCGAGCGATTTGGCGCCGCTGCCTTCGACATCGAAAACGTGTTCTGGAGCCACCGCGGCGAGCTCTGCACCTTCGACGTCATGGTCGAGGAGTTTGGTCTCGCGACGCCGGCGATGTTGCGGCTGGCAACCATGGTGCGCGCGGCCGATACCGCGCGGCTCGATCTCTGCCCCGAGGCGCCGGGCCTGCTCGCGGCGTCGCTCGGCCTGTCGCGGATGTATGACGACGATCTCGAACAGCTCGAGGCCGGCATCGCGCTTTACGATGCGTTCTA
>JBAUUA010001123.1:0-12050 GCA_049582465.1 Bradyrhizobium sp.
AGGTGCAGAAGCCGCTGGCGGTGGTGGTCGTCACCGGCATGATGCTGGCGCCGCTGGTCATCCTGGTGACGTTGCCGGTGCTGATCTCGTTGTTCTCGCGCCGGGCGCGGTAACGAGGGCGGGTTTCCGGCGCAACGCTGTCGTGGGCGAGTGCCCATAATTCCTGCCCACTCCGTTTGTGGTTGACGCGACCTGACGGCTGTCCCTGAATATGACAAGGGACAAAAGCCGCGGGGAGGGCGCCATGCGGATCGGGGAACACCAGGAACGCACCACATCCGGGACGTCGGACCAGATTCTCGGCGAAATCCGGGATTACTGCCGTGCGACGCAGACCGCCGAATCCACCTTCGGCCGGCTCGTCGTCAACGACGGCAAGCTGGTGTCGCGGTTGCGCGACGGCGCCAAGATCACCACCGGCACGCTCGACAAGGTCCGCGCCTATCTGACCGAGCATCGGGCTGGGGTGCCGTCGGAGCGGACCAGATCGCCCGTGACCTTCAAGCCGGTCAATGGCGCGATCACCGCGGCCGATGTCGCGCCGCCGGGTTTCCGGTTCTTCGACAACCGGCAGAAATATCTGTTGTTCGTGTCGACCTGCAGCGAGAAGACCGAGGTCGCCAATCGCGTCTCGCTCGAACTCGGCAACCTGCAGCCGTCGCCGCCGGCATTGCGGATCTTCGACGCCGGCGTCGGCGACGGCACCGTGCTGTCGCGCGTGATGCGGTCGGTGCACGCCCGTTTTCCGACCATGCCGCTCTACGTCGTCGCCAAGGAAATCTCCTACGAAGACGTCCGGCTGATGCTGGAAAAGATGGCGGACCGCCTGTTCGAACATCCGGCGACCGTGCTCGTCATCACCAATCTCTATTACGCCGAGGCGCCGTGGCTGACGCCGCGCTCGGCGACGTCGGCGCAGGGCCTGATCTGGAAGGACGTCGCGCTGGCAGGCAATACCGCGCACGGCTTTGCCGAGCAGATCGGGCAGCTCGAAGGGTTCTTGGCCGAGAACTGGCGCGCCGGCATCAGTCCGACCACGGGCAATCCGCTCTATACGCGCCCCATCATCCTGACGCTGCGGCGCGAGGACCACTCGTTCCTGCTCGATCCGATCATGCCGCGGCCCGGGCGGGTGATGGCCGACTACGATCTGGTGATCGCCTCGCAGCCCTACCGCGCGCGGGCCAGCGTCGAATTCAAGGCCTCGAAAGTCGTCACCCCGCTGGTGCGCGCGCTGCGGCCCGGCGGAAGGCTGATCGGCATCCATTCGCACGGCCACGATCCCGGCATCGAGATCATCGAGGAGGTCTGGCCGGGCGAAGATCCCTTCAAGACCGATCGCTACGCGATCCTGCGTCAGGTCAAGCACGAGCTCGGCGCCGAGGCGCGGCACTACAATTTCAACGCTTCTTCCGATGCGCGATCGATCTTCCGCTATCACATGCACACCTTGCCGGACGAGGTCTCGGGGCCGATCGGAACCTCGACGCTGTTCGCCGCCTGGAATGCCGCGATCTATGTCGCGCAGATCGAGGACGTCAGGCTGTCGGAAGTGGTGCGCGACGGCCGCTATCTCGAAGCCACCGACCGGGTGCTCAAGAAGCACGGCGGATTGTGGTTCAACGACGAAACCTATGTGATCTCGCGCCGCCGCGCTTGACCGGAGGGAGATGTGTCCGCACCCGATCAGGCTCCGTCCCGCGAACTCGACGCGCTGTTGTCGTCCGCCTCGGTCGAAGTCTCCTCGCGCGGGCATCAGCTCAGCGAGCTGCGGGATCATTTCCCTCCGGGCACGGACGTGACGATCACCTTCCTGCCCGGCGACAATTATAGACACAACGTCGAAACGGCGGTCTTGCTGCGCCGTGCCGGTTTCCACCCGGTGCCCCACATCGCCGCGCGCGAAATGCCGTCCCGCGAGGCGCTCGACGATTTTCTGGCGCGCATCCGGGGCGAGGCGGATGTCACGCGCATTCTTCTGATCGCCGGCGACGTCGCGGCCGCGAAAGGACCGTTCAGATCGAGCTTTGATGTTCGCGCCAGCGGATTGATCGAGGCGCGCGGCGTTGCGCGGGTAAGTGTTGCCGGTCATCCCGAAGGTCACCCCTATCTGGCGGCGGACGCGACCGTGAGGGCGCTCGGAGCCTGGCGGGATTGGGGGCGTATGACGAAGATCCGCGTCGATATCGTGACGCAATTCTGCTTCGAAGCCGCACCGATCCTGGGCTGGATCGGCGAGCTCGACGCGCGGGGCATCGATCTTCCCGTCATTGTCGGTCTTGCCGGTCCGGCGAGCCCTGCCACGCTGACGAAATTCGCGCTTCGCTGCGGCGTCGGCAATTCGATCCGCTCGCTGCGCAGCCGGATCGGCCGCTTCGGCCGGCTGCTCGCGGATACCGGGCCGGACGACGTCATGCGCGGCCTGCAGTCGGCGCCCAAGGCTGCGACGGCGCTGATCGCAGGATTTCATCTGTTTCCGTTCGGCGGACTGCGCAAGGCCGCCGATTGGCTGCGCCCCTATCGTGCGGAAACGCTGCGGCGAATCGAGCCGGCGGCAACCGGCGCTCAGAAGCCGTAAAGCCGCGCCGGATTGTCGACCAGGATCTTCTTGCGGATCGCCGCATCCGACGCCCATACCGGCAACTGGTTGAGCAGTCGGCCGTCGTCGATCTGGTACATCGGCGTCACATCGGTAGGCTTCCTGCCGGGCGGCGTAACCGAATTCGGATGCGGCCAGTCCGTGCCCCACACGATGCGGTCGGAATTGGCCGCGATCAGCGCGCGGGCGAGCGGAACCACATCGGAATAATCGGGCGCAAGCTTCGAGGCGCGATAGGCGCCGGAAATCTTGACGTAAGCCTTGCCCGATTTCACGAGCTCCAGCAGGTCCGAAAAGCCCGGCTGCGCCACGCCGGGTTCGGCCTGTGCTCCGCCGAAATGATCGAACACGACCGGCACCGGCGAGGTGGCGACGAGATCCTTGATTGCGGCGATCATCGCAAGGCTGGTGAACAGCTGGACATGCCAGCCGCGCAGCTTCACCCGCTCGACCGCTGCCTGAAAGCGCGGGCGGCCGACCGCGGGATCGTTGACGCCGCCGGTCGCCAGATTGAGCCGGATGCCGCGAATGCCGGCCTGCTGCATGGCGTCGAGATCGGCCTCCGGGGTCTTGTCGTCGATCACCGCGACACCGCGCGCGGTCGGCCCGCGCGCCTTGATGCCGAACAACGTCGCCGAATTGTCGGTGCCGTAGACGCTCGGATTGACGATCACCACGCGCTCGACATGCAGCGCCTTGTGCAGCGCCGACATCTCCTCGGGCGACGCCGGCTCCGGCGTATAGACGCGGCCCGCGAAGTAGGGAAATTTTTCGGGATCGCCGTGGATATGGGTGTGGCAGTCGCAGGCGCCGGCGGGAACGTCGAAGTTCACCGGCGCAGAAGGTTGCGAGGCTTTGGCGGTGGCGTTTTCGTTGGGCATGGTCACTCCGCCGCAATGGAAGCGAGCAGAAAAATGCGTTGCGTCAGCATGCGCCTTCTCCGTTGCGGCTTCCGGCTTTTTGATTGTGCGCCTGCAGACAGATAGCACGTTACATGCCGTCAATGTATGCGCCGCGCGCATCAGGGCCAGATGCTATTGCCCCGACGGCGTGCGCAGTCCATGCCAGGCGTCGCGGACCTGCTGGTAATGCACTTCCGGCAGATAGTCCGGCGTATTGAGCGCCAGCGTCTTGACGTCGAGCCGGCCGATGGCGCTGAGCAGCGTATAGGAGGCGATCACGCGATCGCGTTGCGCGCCGATCAGCCGCGCTTTGGCCGAAATCAGATCGGCCTGCGAGTTCAGGACGTCGACCGTGGTGCGCTGCCCGCCTTGCGCCTCCTTGCTGACGCCTTGCAGCGCAACGGTCGCCGCGCGCACTTCGGATTCCGACGCCGCCACCGCGATCTTGGCGCCTTCGTTCGCGACCCAGGCGCCGACCGCCGCGGTGCGGGCCTGGTTGCGCACCTGATCGAGCACCAGCCGGCTTTGCGCGGCCAGTTCCTTGGCCTGCCTTGTCTGCGCCGCGCCGGTGCCGCCATCGTAGATCGGCGCGTTCATCTGCGCGACGACCGAGGCCTGATCGGTTCTGAAAGTGGTGAGGCTCGGATCGGCGTCCCTGCTGTGGCTGGCATTGCCCTGCAGGGTGATAGAGGGCAGGAGGCTGCTTTCGGCGACGTGGATGGTGGTCGAGGCGACATCGACGTCGAAGCCCGCGGCCGTGACGGCCGGGTTTTCCTTGGCGGCGAGGCCGATGGCGTCTTCGCGGCTGCGCGGCAGATAGCGGTCCACGGGTTCGGCGGAGCGCAGTTGCCCCGGCGTGTTGCCGATCACCTGGGCGTAGGTCGCCTGGCTGATGGCGAGGTTCACCTCGGCGGCGTTCAGGTCGGCAAGCCCGCGGCTGAGTCGTGCTTCGGCCTGCGCGGTATCGGTCGGCGTGACGTCGCCGGCGTTGAGGCGCTTCTGGGTGATGCCGACGGTTTCCCGCAGGAACGCGACGTTGGAGCGTTGCGCCTCGACCAGCGACTGGTTGGCCAGCACGTTGGTGTAGGCGGTGACGGCGTCAAGCAGCACGCCCTGACCGACATTGCGCAAGGCCTCGCGGCCTGACTGTACCTGCAGTTCCGCCACCCGCACGCTGTTGGCGGTCTTGAAGCCGTTGAACAGCGTCTGCGTCACCGTTACCCCGATGGTCCAGGGCTTTAGGGTCGCGGATTGAAAGGTGTTGTCCGGCAGCAGGTTGCGCACCGCCTGCAGTCCGGCGCTCAAGCTCGCGATGATCTGCGGCCGGTAGCCCGCCAAGGCCTGCGGCACGTTCTCGTCGGTGGCGCGCTGGCGCGCCCGTTCGGCATTGAGCTGCGGATTGGTCTGATACGCTTTGGCCAGCGCCTCGGGCATGGATTCGGCCTGGGCCGCAGTAGCGGCAAGACTGACCGCGGCGGCGGCAGCAAAACCGACGCAAGCTGCGACACCAAGACAAATGCCCGATCGAAGCACGCGCCTTGCCACCTGGCCAGCTTTAGCGGCACGCCCAATCATGTGAACCCGAAGCAACCCCGGCCATCCGCCCCCGCCGACGGCCCCGACAGATCTACCTGTTTAGAGGGGGGCGCAGCCACAAGCAAACCGTGGAACGCGTAACCCCCATGAATTCAGTGTCTTGCTGTTGCCGGTCCGTCACAGGCGAATAACCGTCACAAATACGTTAGACGGCAGGAGAGCAGCGTCCGAGTCCCGGCGTCGGCGGTCTTGGCCGGGTTGCGCCGCGATGCCAAGTGATTCGGCTCAGGCGAGTTCCTCTGCGATCGCCTTCTGAACTGCCGGCCGCTCGGACATCCGGCGCCGGTGAGAGATGACCTTGGGAAACCGGACAGGATCTACGCCGTCCTGCTCCAGCCACTGGGCCATGGTGAACAGGTAGGGATCGCAGATCGTATAGTTCTCGCCCATCACCCAGGGCCCCCGCAGCATGTTCTCCTCGATCAGATCGTAGCAAGCGCTGACGGACTCCGGGACCTTGCGTTGCATCGCCGTTATCGCGGCCGGATCATCGGCCCAGCGATTTCCGCGCATGCGATGCGAGTGGGCCACATGCAGCGTCGCGCACAGGTAGCTGTTGAAGGCCTGCACCTCCGCGAAGAGAAAGGGATCATCCAGCGGCGCCAGCCGCGCCTGCGGGAAGCTCTGTGCGATGAAGGCGAGCATCGCAGGCGTCTCTGTCAGGACGCCCCTGTCGGTTGCCAGCGCCGGAACGCGCCCCTTGGGATTGACGGCAAGATAGGCCGGCTTGCGCTGCTCGTCGTCGGCGAAGCTGATCCGCACGGCCGCGTATTCGGCAGCCGCATCCTCCAGCGCGATATGCGACGCCAGCGAACAGGTGTGAGGCGCGTAAAACAGCTTGATCACCATGATTCTCCGTTGATGTGGCCGAGGCGGCGGTGCCTCAATCGGCGGCGCCGTCGATGATGATGAAATCGGCGTCCGCATATCTCTGGCGAATGGTCCTCGCGCTCTGATATTCCGGGCTTTGGTAGCAGGCAAAGGCCGTCGAGCGGTCCTTGAACTCGACCACGACGTTTCGTTCGCGGGCGTTGCCTTCCATTGTCTCGAACGCCCCGCCGCGCACGATGAACCTTGCTCCGAATTTCTGGAATGCGGGAGCCGCAGCGGCAAGGTATTCGGGATACCTCCCTTCGTCACGGACCGAGACCCGTACAATCCAATAGGCCTTTGACAATGTCGTTCTCCCTCTTCGTTTCCCGGCAACGGCGACGGCCGAACCCGTCGCGTCCGGTCTTTACGGGGGATGGCAGATCACATAAAATGAATAATTATGATGCAGTTGATCTCATGGAGAGATGAGTGGATTTGTCGGACCTGACGATCTTCAGCGCCGTCGTGCGCGAAGGCAGCGTGACGCGTGCAGCCGAACGGCTGCACCGCGTTCAGTCCAATGTCACGACACGCATCCGGCAGCTCGAGGAGGATCTGTGCGTCGCGCTGTTCGTTCGCGAGGGAAAACGGCTTCACCTCGCCCCGGCCGGCCAGGTATTGCTCGACTACGCCGATCGCCTGATCGCGCTTGCGGGCGAAGCCCGCAGCGCCGTCCAGGACGCAAGACCCCGCGGGACTTTCCGGCTCGGTGCGATGGAGAGCACGGCAGCCGTCAGGCTGCCGGGTCTGCTCAGCGAGTACCACCGACGGCATCCCGAGGTGATCCTCGAGCTGCGCACCGGCAACCCGCTGGTTCTCGGCAGCGCCATCCTGGCCGGCGAGCTCGACGCGGCGCTTGTCGCCGAGCCGGTCGCGGACGTCCCGTTCGAGAAGACGTTCGCCTTCGACGAAGAACTGGTGATCGTTGCGCCCGCAAACCATCCGCCGATCGGAAAGAAGAATGGTCTGCCGCAAACCATCATCGTGTTCGAGCACGGGTGCCCGCACCGGAAGCGGCTGGAGGACTGGTATGCAAGCCGTCGCGAGATGCCCGAGCGTACGATCGAGATCGCGTCGTATCACGCAATGCTGGGATGCGTCGTTGCCGGTATGGGCATATCCCTGATCCCAAAGAGCGTCCTGACGACGTTTCCGGAGCGAAGGCGTCTGAGCGTTCATCGTCTGGCGAAGGCGGAGAATTGTGCGCAGACCGTCCTCATCTGGCGCAAGGGCGCAAATTCCGCCAATGTCAGGGCGCTGGAGGAGATCTTGCGAAGCCGGGCTTCGTCCTCCCGTCAAAATTCCAAATGAGGGAAGGGAACTGTAATAACGTCACGCGGTGACGCTCGATTCTTCGACGCCGCCGGCCATTCGGTTCGTATCGCTTCAGACGGAATATTGATGCCAAAACTGTTCTCCGACCCCGAGGCGATCGCCGAGGATATCATCCGTGACGTCGGGACCAATCTGGTGGTCGGCTTGCCGCTCGGGCTCGGCAAGGCGAATCACATCGTCAACGCGCTCTATGCGCGCGCGGCCGCCGACCGCTCCATCAATCTGACGTTCTTCACCGCGTTGACGCTGGAAAAGCCAAGGCCGAAAAATCTGCTGCAGTGGCGCTTCATTGCGCCGGTGATCGACCGTCTGTTCGGTGGCTATCCTGATTTGACCTACGCCGCAGCGCTGCGCGCAGGTTCGCTTCCGCCCAATATCCGCGTGACCGAATTCTTCTTCCTGGCGGGACGGTGGCAGCATGTGCCGCTGGCGCAGCAGCATTATGTTTCCGCCAATTATACCCACGTTGCGTCCTATTTGCTGGCGGCGGGCGTGAATGTCGCCCTGCAACTGGTGGCCAAGCGCATCGTCGACGGCGCGCCGCGCTACAGCTTGAGCTGCAATACCGACATTTCGCTGGAGCTGTTGCGCGCCCGCGCCGAAGGCGGTGCGTCGTTTAAATTGATCGGGCAGGTCAATTCCGAACTGCCGTTCATGCCGGGGCCGGCCGAATTGCCGGCGGATGAATTCAGCGCGGTGCTCGACAGCCCCGGGACCGACTTTCCGCTGTTTGCGCCGCCCGCCGAGCCGATCACCGACACCAGATATGCCATCGGCCTCCACGCGGCGGGCCTGGTGCGCGACGGCGGCACCCTGCAGATCGGCATCGGGCAGGTTGGCGATGCGCTGGCGCAGGGGTTGATCGTTCGTCACCGCGACAACGGGCAGTACCACGAGATCATGAAGCGGCTGGTGCCGGGACCGGAACATTTGGCGGGGCTGCATACGGGATCGTTCGAACGGGGCCTCTATGGCGTCAGCGAGATGCTGTTCGCGGCCTTTCTCGGCCTGATCGACGCCGGCATTCTCAAGCGCGAGGTCGACGGCGCCGTGCTTCACGGAGCGTTCTTCCTGGGGCCGAAATCGTTCTACCGCGCGCTGCGCGAGATGACGGCCGAGCAGATCGCGCGGATCCAGATGGCGCCGGTTTCCTTCACCAATGAGCTCTATGGCGACGAGGAGGCCAAGCGGCGCGCCCGCGTCGACGCCCGCTTCGTCAACAGTGTGATGATGGCGACCCTGATGGGGGCCGCGGTGTCCGACGGCCTCGAAAACGGGCAGGTCGTGAGCGGCGTCGGCGGGCAGTATAATTTCGTCGCCCAGGCGTTCGCGCTTGCCGGCGCGCGCTCGGTCCTCACGCTGGAAGCGACCCGGCAGGCCGGCGCGAGAGCCCAATCCAACATCCGCTGGAGCTATGGCCACGAGACCATCCCGCGGCATCTGCGCGACGTCGTCGTCACCGAATACGGTGTCGCCGATCTCAGGGGAAGATCCGACGCCGATGTGATCGCGGCGATGCTGCAGGTCGCGGACTCGCGCTTTCAGGACGAACTGGCGCGCCGCGCCAAGGACGCCGGCAAGCTGCCGAAGAATTATGAAATTCCGGCCGCGCACCGCGACAACCATCCGGAGCGGATCGTGCGCGCGCTGAAGCCCGCGCGCGAGGCCGGGCTGCTGCCGTCGTTTCCATTCGGCACCGACTTCACCGGCGTCGAGCAGCGGCTGATCCCGGCGCTGCAATTGCTGCAGGATTCCGAACGGGCGCGGCTGCGTCTGGCGGGATTGTTGTGGCAGGGGTTCACCGGCCATCCCGATGCCGCCGACAATGAATGCCTGGCGCGGCTCGGCCTCGACAAGCCGTCGACGCTGACCGAACGTGCCTACCGCGCACTGGTCAGCGCGGCGCTGATAAGGAGCCGGGCGGGCTAAAGCACAACGGTAAAGTCAGTCATGGCCGGGCTTGACCCGGCCATCCATCCTCTTTCGAAAAGCCTTTGCGAAGCATGATGGATACGCGGGTCAAGCCCGCGTATGACGCGTCGAATGCAATGGCGGCGGCGTACCGGCGTTCCAATTTGTCTTCTACCTGTTCTTGTTCACCGGCTTGCGCTTCTCGATGAACGCCGCCATGCCCTCGGAGCGATCTTCCAGGGCGAAGGTCGAATGGAACAGGTTGCGTTCGACGCTGAGCCCTTCGGACAGGGGCGTTTCGAAGGCGCGGTTGACGGCTTCCTTCGCCATCGCGGCGGCCGGACGCGACATCGAGGCGATCTTTTCCGCCGCCGCCAATGCCTCGGCCATCAGCTTGTCCGCGGCTACGAGACGGCTCACCAGCCCCGAGCGCTCGGCCTCGGCGGCATCCATCATCCGTCCGGTGAGACAAAGGTCCATCGCCTTGGATTTGCCGATCGCGCGCGTCAGCCGCTGCGTTCCGCCGATGCCGGGAATGGTGCCGAGCGTGATTTCCGGCTGGCCGAATTTCGCGGTATCGGCGGCGATGATGATGTCGCACATCATCGCCAGTTCGCAGCCGCCGCCAAGCGCATAGCCGCTGACGGCCGCGATCGTCGGCTTGCGGCACCTGGCGACGCGGTCGCCTCCAATGGCGGCGAAATCGCTGGAAAACATGTCGATGAAGGTTTTGGGCTGCATTTCCTTGATGTCGGCGCCCGCCGCAAACGCCTTTTCGCCGCCGGCCAGCAGAATGCACCCGATGGCGTCGTCGGCTTCGAGGTCGTCGATCGCTGCGGCAATCTCCTTGAACACGCCAAAGGACAGCGCGTTGAGCATCTTCGGGCGATTGAGCGTGACGATGCCCACCGCGCCCTTGCTTTCCACAATGATGTATTCGAACGTGCTCATGATCCACCCCGCGCTGATGTCGCGGGCAATGTGCCCGCTGGCGCGGTGGGCATCAAGTGGAGAGTGGAACCGGCGCTGACGCGCCAGTCCCAACTCCGTTATTGCAGGGCGCGCAAGCGGTGCCGCAGTCCGGCGGCCTCTTGCCCGGGGATTGCCTGGCTCCCGCGTCTCATGACGGCTACGCCATGAACATGCGCGCGGCTGAGGCCATCGTCAGCAGTGCGCCGAAGCCGATGAAGATCTTCCCGATCAGGGAAGTCTGGTCCCAGGCAGAGCTTTCATTGCTTTTGGCGGCGACGGGCGCTTCGGTCGGGGCTACCGCCAGAGGCGCCGCCGGTGGTGTGCGCGCCGCGGGCGGGCTCTCGCGCAACGCACGGTCGACGTCGTTGAGCTGATCGGCGGAAACGACTTGGGTGTCGGATTGGGCGTCCGATTGAGCGCCGACGGGGGGCGGCACATCAGCCGGCTTGTCCGGCGCGGCCTGCAGAATATTGGTTGCCCGAGCAGTCATCGCCTTGGCGGCATTATCGGTCGGACTGTCCGCCGTTGTCGGCTGGGCAGGAGCAAGCTGGGCATTGGCGTTGGCCACCGTCGGCGGGATCGGCGATGAACGGTCGCTGTCATCGGCCGCGTCCGCCGTCTTGTCGCCGGTCGAGGCCTTCTGCGCGACCTTGCCCGAGTCACGATGGGCATATTTTTTCCCGTGACGCGAACCGTGTCTGACGGATTTATGGAGCGCGATGGGCGCCCCCGCCGTTTCCGGCTTCGTCGCCGCGGCCGTATCTTCCGCACCTGCCGCCGCCGGCGAGGGCTCCGCGAAACACAAAAGGAGCCCGGCTGCCAGCAGCAAGGCCGAGCGCCCGATGGTTTTGATGGTCATGCGCTGATCTCCCCATTTCCACCCAACCGGCGCGAAAAGAGACCTCGGGACGTGTCGGCAGCGGGGCAAAAAGAGGGAATCTTCGGGTTACACCGGGCAAAAGCGGGGCAATTGCCATAGCGGGCGGGTGGTTCCCTGTTCGTCGGCCGCGACCTTCACGGAATCCAGGCGCCGGGTGCCAGCACAACCGATCGATGTTATGAGCCAGAGGTGGAAGCGGTCTTTCGATTCCAGGATCGGGCGCACGCGGGGGATGCCCCGGAAGCCATTGATCACGACTTCGTGATCGAGGCTGCCGGATGTAACAAATTGTAAGATCGACCGAATTGCAGTGTGGGAGCGCGTGTGCGCGAACGTGAAGATGAATGGACCGGCCTGATGCGGTCGGCCATGGCGGGCGATGACGCGGCGTATCATCGTCTGCTCAGAGCCGTCACGCCGGTGTTGCGGGCTGCGGCGCGCCGCGGGCTGGCGCGGGCGGGGCAACCGGTCGATCAATCCGAGGACATCGTGCAGGACATCTTGTTGGCGGTGCATCTGAAGCGGCATACCTGGGACGCCAATGCGCCGTTCGCGCCGTGGCTGTTTGCAATCGCGCGCAACAAACTGATCGATGCGCTGCGCCGCCGCGGCCGCCGGGTTTTCGTCAACATCGACGATTTCGCCGACACGCTGCCGGGCGAGCCCGCAGCCGAGACCGCGCCGGCCGGCGAGGTCGCGGCCCAATTGCAGTCGCTGCCGGCGCGCCAGCGCGAGGTTCTGCAGGCGATCGCGGTCGACAGCGCATCCATCAAGGACACGGCGGCGAAATTTTCGATGAGCGAGGGCGCGGTGCGGGTGGCCCTGCATCGCGGGCTTGCCAGCCTCACCGCCAAGCTGAGGGAGCAGTGAGCGTGGAAACCGATCAGCTCATTCGCTCCCTTGCCGCCGACAACGCGCATCACGCCAGGCCCGTCGGGCTGGTGCTGGCGCTGGCACTGCTGGCGGCAGCGCCGGTCTCGGC
>JBAUUA010001124.1:0-3042 GCA_049582465.1 Bradyrhizobium sp.
CCCGCGACGGCCTGATCGTGGTGGACCAGCACGCCGCGCATGAGCGCATCGTCTATGAGCGACTGAAGGCCTCGCTGGCGAAGAACGGCGTGCAGCGGCAGATTTTGCTGATTCCCGAGATCGTCGAACTCGACGAGGCCACCGTAGAAAAACTGCTGGCGCGTGCCGGGGAGCTGGCGTCGTTCGGGCTTGCGATCGAATCCTTCGGCCCCGGCGCGGTCGCGGTGCGCGAGACGCCGTCGCTGCTCGGCAGGACCAATGCCGCCGGGCTCCTGCGCGATCTCGCCGAGCACATGGAAGAATGGGACGAGGCGCTGCCGCTGGAACGCCGGCTGATGCATGTCGCCGCCACCATGGCCTGCCACGGCTCGGTGCGCGCCGGCAGACGCCTCAAGCCGGAGGAGATGAACGCGCTGTTGCGCGAGATGGAAGACACGCCGAATTCCGGCCAGTGCAACCACGGCCGGCCGACTTACGTGGAATTGAAGCTGAGCGATATCGAGAAGCTGTTCGGGAGACGGTAACGCACGGCGGAATCGTAGGGTGGGCAAAGACGCATTTGCGCCGTGCCCACCGACAGGTTCGTTGTGCGAGTTGGTGGGCACGCTTCGCTTTGCCCACCCTACGCACGTCGCAAGAATACAAACTCCGTGTCGTCGTACGCCCGCCGCTCCAGTTCCGTAAAACCTTCCGGCGCGGCGAATTCCGCCGCCTTGGCTTCTTCCACCACCAGCAACGCCCCCCCCGTCAGCCAGCCACCGTCGCGCAGCGAGGCGAGCGCTTTCTCGGCGAGCTTCATGCGGTAGGGCGGATCGAGGAACACCAGCGAGAACGGCTCCATCGGATGCGCCGGGCCGAGATCGGTGGCATCGCGGCGATACACTTTGGTCACGCCGCCGAGACCGAGGGCCTCGACATTGTTGCGCAGCAGCGCCCGCGCCTCGGCGCCGTTGTCGACGAACAGCGCGAATGCCGCGCCGCGCGAGACCGCCTCGATGCCGAGCGCGCCGGTGCCGGCGAACAGGTCGAGCACGCGCGCGCCTTCAATCGGATCGTCATAGGCGTGCACGAGGATATTGAACAGCGACTCGCGCAACCGGTCCGCAGTCGGGCGGATGTCGCGCGACGACGGCGACGCGAGATTGCGGCCCTTCAATCGACCACCGACGACGCGCATTAGTTGGCGGTCCTGCGTTGAAGCGAAGCCACGGAGTCCGCGGCACGGGAGGTGAACTCCCTCTCCCATGGGGAGAGGGCTGGGGTGAGGGGGTACGGTCTATCGATGGATCCTAACCCCTCACCCGGATCGCTGCGCGATCCGACCTCTCCCGTTGGGAGAGGTGAAACCGAGAGCGAAGCCACTTCCAAGCCAGGAACCATAAATCCGAACTCTACTCGTCGCGCGGCTTCAGGTCGCGCTTGCCGTGATAACCGCGCTGCGGACGGCGCGGCGGGCCGTAGCCATTGGCTTCGGCCTCGTTGCGGGCGCGCGCCTCCTCGCTGCCGGTGCGCTGCACCAGCACGCGGCGGCCCTTGCGGTCGGCGATCAGCGCGCTCTTACCGGCCGGCTTGAACGGCTTCTTCTCGCGCGGCGCAGCCTCTTCAATCTGCCCCTGAGCGTCGCCAGGCATCGGCCGGTTGAAATCAGCGCCCGCGAGGGCTGCGATCTTTTCGCCGAGCTGCTCGCGCAGCACACGCGTCTTGACCTCCTCGACCTGGCCCTCCTCGAGTTCGGCGAGTTGGAACGGACCGTAGGACACCCGGATCAGCCGGTTCACCTCGAGGCCGAGATGCGCCAGCACGTTGCGCACTTCGCGGTTCTTGCCTTCGCGGATCGCAAACACCAGCCAGACATTGGCGCCCTGGTCGCGCTCCAGGGTCGCGTCGATCGGGCCGTATTTGACGCCCTCAACCTCGACGCCCTTCTTCAGCTCGTCGAGTTGCGCCTGCGTCACCTCGCCATGGGCGCGGACGCGATAGCGCCGCAGCCAGCCGGTATCCGGCAATTCCAGCGCGCGCGCCAGCCCGCCGTCATTGGTCAGGAGCAACAGGCCCTCGGTGTTGAAATCGAGCCGGCCGATCGAGATCAGCCGCGGCAGGCCCTCCGGCAGATTGTCGAACACCGTCGGCCGCCCCTCGGGGTCGGCGTGGGTGGTCATCAGCCCGCGCGGCTTGTGATACAGGAATAGCCTCGTGCGCTCGCGCGGCGGCAACGGCTTGCCGTCCACGGTGATGGCGTCGCTCTCGGTGACATCGAGCGCCGGCGAATTGATGACGCGGCCGTTGACGCTGACGCGGCCCTGCACGATCCATTCCTCGGCGTCGCGCCGCGAGGCCAGCCCCGCCCGCGACAGCACTTTTGCAATTCGCTCGCCGGATTTCTTTTCGCGCGGCGGCCGCGCGGTGCGCCGCTCCTCGGGCGCCCGCTCGCGATAGGCGCCACGGCCGCCGAACGCGGGACGCTTGACGAAAACCTTGCTGTCGTCCTCGTTGTCGCGGCGCGGCCGGTCGGCATCGCTGCGCGGATGCTCCTGCCAGGAGCTGCCCTCGCGCGGACGCTCGAATTTCGGACGGTCCTCGCGGGGACGATCGAATTTCGGCCGCTCGCGAAACGGACGATCGCCTTGCGGCCGATCCTCGCGCGGACGCGAAAACCGCGGGCGCTCGCCGCCGCCGCGATCCTCGCGCGGCTTGTCGTAACTGCGGGACGGACGGGCGTTGCGCCCGACATGATCGGACGAAGAAGCATCGCGCTTCTGCCACGGCTTCGACTCGCCGCGATCCCCCGGGGCACTCTTGCGATCCCGGCTGCCGAAATCCTTGCGTGGTCCGCGGTCCGGCGCACCGCGCGGGGAAAACTTCTTGTCGCCGCCGAATTTTCGCTCGGGCCGATCACCGCGGGGCCGATCGCCATCGCGCGGCGGGCGCGCCGAATACGGGCGATCGCCTCGCGGGCGGTCGCCGTCCTTGCGAAAACCCTCGCCGCGCGGGGTATAGGGCCGCTTTTCTCCGCCGCCTTCGCGGGGCGTGTAGGGCTTCTTG
>JBAUUA010001125.1:0-2460 GCA_049582465.1 Bradyrhizobium sp.
GGAGTGACCGGCCGCTGTCCGCGATCCGGATTCGGGCCGCGGCCGGCAATCCGCGCCGGGGCTGGCTTACCGCCGGCGGGCGGACCGTGCCGGTCGCGTTGGGGCGCGGCGGAATCATGGCCAACAAGCGCGAGGGCGATGGCGGCACTCCGAGGGGCGTTTTCCGGCCGCGGCAATTGTGGTGGCGCGCCGACCGCCACCCCCGGCCGCGGACATTTTTGCCGGTCCGTATGATCGGACCCGAAGATGCCTGGTGCGAGGACCCCACAAGCCGCCGGTACAACCGGCCGATTCGGCTGGATCGTGCTCGCGGCAGCGACCGTCTGCGGCGTGATGACCACCTCTACGATTTCATTGTCGAGATCGATCACAACAGTTCGCCGCGAATCGCCGGCCGCGGCAGCGCGGTGTTTTTGCACCTGGCGCGGGACAATTTCGGACCGACCGCAGGGTGCGTTTCAATGACAAGATCCGCGATGCTGCGGCTGCTGGCGCGGCTGGGGCCGGACACCAGGATTGTAATCGAGTGAGGATTCGCGTCCCGGATGGAGCGAAGCGCAATCCGGGACAGGCCGCCATGCAAGAACCCGGACTGCGCTTCGCTTCATCCGGGTACAGGGGATCAAGTACAATGCTCGATGAATCTCAGATCATGGCGGCGTCACGGATCCTGCACGATCACTGGCGCGCCGGCACCAAGCTCGCCGGTCTCGAAGAAGCGCTGCGACCGCGCAACCGCGCCGAGGCCTACGCGGTCCAGGCGAAAATCGAAACCCACTCGAAGGCGAAACTGTTCGGCTGGAAAATCGCTGCCACCAGCGAGGCCGGGCAGAAGCACATCAATGTCGACGGTCCGATGGCCGGGCGCATCCTGTCCGAAACCGTCATCCCCGATGGCGGCACCGCTTCGATGGCGGGAAATGAAATGCGCGTCGCCGAGCCCGAATTCGCCTTTCGCATGGCTGCGGACTTGCCGCCGCGATCGCAGCCTTACACCGTGCAGGAGGTACTGAACGCGGTCGGCACGCTGCATCCGGCGATCGAGATTCCGGATTCACGGTTCGCCGATTTCGTCAGCGCGGGGGCCGAGCAGATCATCGCGGAAAATGCCTGCGCGCATTTGTTCGTGCTGGGAGCGCCGACCAGTGCGAACTGGCGCGCGCTCGATCTCGTCGAGGAAAAGCCTGTCGTCACGATGCGGGGAAAGCAATTCGTCGGTCACGGCAAGAACGTGCTCGGCGATCCCAGGATCGCCTTGACCTGGCTCGCCAACGAATTGCGGCAGTTCGGCGTGACGCTGCGGGCCGGCGAGGTGGTGACAACCGGCACCTGCCATCCGCCGCTGCCGATCCAGTCCGGCGATGTCTGCGCGGTTGATTTTGGTCTGCTTGGAAAGGTGTCGGTCAGCTTCGCGTAGTCGCCGTTCTGTCTCGACGTCGCTCCGGTGAAAGCCGGGACGACACAGGCCTACCGGTGGCCGAAAATCGCCGAGCCGACGCGCACATGGGTGGCGCCGAACTGGATCGCGATCGCGAAATCGGCGCTCATGCCCATCGACAGATTCTTCAGGCCGTTGCGCGCGGCGATCTTTGCGGTCAGCGCGAAATGCGGCGCCGGCGCGTCGTTGACCGGCGGAATGCACATCAGACCGGAAATCTCCAGACCGTATTTGTCGCGACAGGCTGCAATGAAGGCGTCGGCCTCGCCGGGTGCGATGCCGGCCTTCTGCGGCTCCTCCCCGGTGTTGAGCTGGACGAACAATTGCGGCCGGCGCTTCTGGGATTCGATTTCCTTGGCTAACGCTTCGCAAATGCTCGGACGATCGACCGAATGGATGGCGTCGAACAGCGCCACGGCTTCCTTCGCCTTGTTGGATTGCAGCGGCCCGATCAGATGCAAGGCGAGGTCGGGGTAAGACGTCATTAACCCTGGCCATTTGGCTTTGGCCTCCTGCACCCGATTTTCGCCGAAAACGCGCTGTCCGGCCTCGATTACCGGGACAATCGCGTCGGCAGCGAACGTCTTCGACACCGCGATCAGTGTCACCGAGGCGCGGTCTCGGCGGGATTCGTGGCAGGCGCGCGCGATCTCCTGCTCCACATTGGCGAGCCCGTTTGGTGAATGCGCGGTTATCGGCGAAGGGTTTTGCGGCGCCATGCTCATCGGTCGGTCGTTGGTTGGGCGGCTGTTGGACGTAATTTTACGGGGTAATTCGAATTTTACCGAGTTCGGGAAAGGCTTCTTGAACCATTCCCTTTACCCTCTCACGTGGGGTTGGGGACCAGAGATGTCACGCGTTAGTTTCAACCGCAACAGAGTGAAACTCAAGCAGCTTCTCGGAGTCCGCGCGCGGCTGGCGTTGCTGGCGCTAATTCTGGTGGCGCCCTTGATGTTCGAACGCGCCCGTTCGCTCGAGGACGCCCGTTCCAAGCAGCTCGTGCTCGCTTCCGCGGAATTCGC
>JBAUUA010001126.1:0-3608 GCA_049582465.1 Bradyrhizobium sp.
TTCCGGGGCGACGCGCAGCGTCGAACCCGGAATCCAGAAGTTGTTGGGAGGAGATTCCGGGTTCGCGCTGGCGCGCGCCCCGGAATGACGAGGGCTTGCGATCAGGCGTATGCGGGCATCGGGCGATACCGCCGCATCGCGCCGATGATCACGACGACGAAGAACAGGAGCACGATGCCCTGGACCACGGCGAATGTCGGCCCCGAGGGCGGATTACCGGGCGCTAGCGCGGTCAGCGCCGGGATCTTGAGGAAACTCTGGATCACCAGCACGAACACGTTGAAATAGAGCGAGATCATCGCGGTCAGCACATAGATCCAGCGCCACGCGCCGGAAAGCTTCATGCCGTAAAGCGCGATGCAGGCAATCGCCAGCAGCACCAGCGAGATGGCGGCGATGATGTGCGATGGCAGCAGTTTTTCGAACGGAAACAGGAAACCCGTGGCGTTGGTCAGAATCGTGAACAGCAGGAATATCGCGGTCATCCCCGGCATCCGGCTGGAGCCGAGCAGGCCGAACATGACGATGATGCCGGTGACGATCGCGATCAAACTGATGATCACGTGGACGGTGGTGAACATCGACAAACTCATACCCAGGACCATGGCACGCTCTCCTTTTGAACCAGCTTGAATGCTACGATCCCAGATCGGAAATTTCCATTCACGCGTGTGCGCGATCATAGGGCAGATGGCGCCCCAATGGCTTCTCGGTTCTGCGGGATTTTTGTCGAATCGCCCGGTCGAGCGCCTAGCGATTGAGAAATTCGACCAGTTTCGGGATCACCTGGTCTGGCGCCTCTTCCATCAGCCAATGCCCCGAGCCCTTGACGAGGACGCCCTCGACATTGGTTGCGACCATCTTGCCCTGCTCGATCAGGAACGGACCTCCGGCCTTCTCGCCCGACAGCACGAGCAACGGCATCGTCAGCTTGGTCTTTGCAAATCGCGCGAAATCCTCGGCATCCCCGGGAAAAGCGCGGAAGACTTCCATTCCCGCGGCCATGTGTCCGGGCTGGGCATAGGCCTTGGAATAAAATTCGCGATCCTGCTCCGACAGCGATTTCTTCGGGTCGGCGGCGAAATCATTCCAGAAATGATCGAGATAGATCCGCTCCCGTCCCGTCACCAGCGCCAGCGGCGTCTTGCCGTAGAAATGGAAATGCCAGAGATCGCGCAGCAGAAAGACGCTGTTCCAGTCGCCGACACCGGGCAGGAACGCTTCCATCAGCACCAGCCGATCGACCTCAGCGGGGTATTGCGCCGCATAGGCGTAGGCGACCATCAGCCCGATATCGTGGCCGACCAGCCGGATATGGTCGTATCCGAGCTTCTTGACCAGGGCATGAATGTCCTGCGCCATCGCCGCCTTGCTGTAGCCGTCCGGCGGCGCGGACGACTGGCCGAAGCCGCGCAGATCCGGCGCGATCACGGTGTGCTTGTCGGCCAGCTTGGCGATCAGCGGCAGCCACATGTGGCTGGTTTCCGCGTAGCCATGCAGCAGCACGACCGGATCGCCTTTGCCCGCGACGAGATAATGCAGCCTGACGCCGTTTACTTCGTCGAATTTGCTCTGTGGAGCCTCAGCAAAAGCCTTGCCCGGACCGAGCAAGGCAACCGCCAGCAACAGCGCGGCGCAGACGACGAAACGACGCATCCTGATGGCGCGCTGCATCCATAATTCCTTCGTTTTGAGATGGGTTCAATAATAGCGGGGGATCGGTCCGTTATGCGGGGTCTTGCGGTCCGACAGATCGAACAGCACTTCATCGAGATAGCACCAGCCCCAGCCCTCCGGCGGATCGTAACCCTCGATCACCGGATGCTGGGTGGCATGAAAATGCTTGGTGGCATGACGGTTGGGTGAATCGTCGCAACAGCCGACATGGCCGCAGGTGCGGCAGATCCGCAGATGCAGCCATTCGCTGCCGATCTTCAGGCACTCCTCGCAGCCGAGCGCACTCGGCTGCACATTGCGGATGCCGGCAATATGGGAGCAAGCCTTTGCCATGTTCGGTTCACACGTCCTTGGCGTCGAAAATCAGGATGTCGGCGCCGCCCGATGCGAAATTCGGCACATCGGCCGCCGTCGCCTTGCCCTCGGCGCTTCCGAAGGCGGCCTGGATCGCGGCCACGCTGTCGAAGGTCAGTGTCGCGACCAGATAGACGCCGGACGGCCCGGCCGGTGTCCCGACGGGTCCATTGCTGACCTGGTATTTTCGCAGGCCGGGCATCTTCTTGGCGAGCGGGATATGGGTCGCGGCGTAATATTTGTCGAACGCAGCCGGATCCTTTGGAGTCTTGTACAGCACGACGACGTCAGCCATGGCGTTTCTCCCTTTGCAATAAGCAGTCTTGTTATGACCCTCTTATTATAACGCCGGTTTTGCGGCGTCGCCTAGAAAACCGTGCAGCGCCGCCACCACTTGCGCGCCCTCGCCGATCGCGCCGCCGACCCGCTTGACCGAGCCGGAGCGCACGTCGCCGACCGCGAACACGCCGGGCACCGAGGTTTCCAGCTGCGCCACCAGCCGTCCCAGATTTTGTTCGGACTGCGCCCCGGTGACGACAAAACCGCCGCGATCGACCGTGACGCCGCAGCCGTTGAGCCAGTCGGTGGCGGGATCGGCGCCGACGAACAGGAACAGATTGCGGACGCTGGCTACGTGATCTTCGCCGCCGAGACGGCTGCGCCAGCGCACGCGCTCGAGCGACCCGTCTTCCGAGCCTTCCAGCGCGACCACCTCGGTGTTGAATATCAGTTCGATGTTCGGCGTGGCCTCGATGCGCTCGATCAGATAGCGCGACATGCTGGCGCCGAGGCCGCCGCCGCGGATGATCATGTGGATCTTGCGGGCGTGGCCCGACAGAAACACCGCGGCCTGCCCTGCGGAATTGCCGCCGCCGACCAGGACGACCTCCTGCTCCGCGCACAGCCGCGCCTCGATCGGCGAGGCCCAGTACCAGACCCCGCGGCCTTCGAACCGGTCGAGGTTTTCGATCTCGGGCCGCCGGTAGCGCGCGCCGCTCGCGACCACCACGGAACGCGCGCGCAGCCGCTCACCACCGTCGAGCGTCAGCGCGAAGGCGCCGTCGGGACGGCTGCAATCGAGCGCCTTGGCGCCCGCCGGAATCATGATGTCGGCGCCGAACTTCTGCGCCTGGGTGAAGGCGCGGCCGGCCAGCGCCTGGCCCGAAATTCCCGTAGGGAAGCCGAGATAATTCTCGATTCTTGCGCTGGCGCCGGCCTGGCCGCCAAAGGCGCGCGCGTCCAGCACCACCACCGAGAGGCCTTCGGAGGCGGCGTAGACCGCGGTCGCAAGCCCCGCCGGACCGCAGCCGACGATGGCGGCATCGTAGATCCTGTCGCCGGCGGAGCCGCCGATCATGCCGAGCGCGCGCGCCAGTTCGGATTCGGCAGGATTGCGAAGCACGGTCCCGTCGACCATGACCACCAGCGGCCAATCCGACGGCGACGGCGAATAGCGCGCGATCAATTCGGCGGCGTCGCTGTCCCTGTCCTTGTCGAGCAGATGATGCGGAATGCCGTTGCGGGTGAGGAAGCTCTGCAGGCGGATGACGCCGCTGGAATCCTGCGGCCCGATCAGC
>JBAUUA010001127.1:0-3439 GCA_049582465.1 Bradyrhizobium sp.
CCACCATACTGCCTCATCGATAGACCACGCGGTATGGGTCCCTGCGAACGCAGGGACGACGGATGGATAGTTTTAGCTCAGCACCTTCAGTCCATGCCGCCGTCGCGCCATGTCGCATTCGGCGTCGCCGGGCATGCAGGTCCGGCACACGTCGGGCCGCACGGCGTAAATGGTGCACGCCGTCGCAATCCCGATCCGGCCCGACAGCGCCGAACAGCGGTCGCCATCGCAGCGCATGCCCGACAGTCTTTCGTTGACGAATTTCTCCGGGATCAAATCAAGCGCCGCGTCGTCCTCGGTGGTGAAGCGCGGCCAGTTCGCCGAGTAGGAGCAGCAGGCGCCGCAGGCCTGGCACGGGCTATCGGCGTCGGCGGATGAAGGCGTGTTGTCCATGGCGTCCGTTTAGCGCGGAATGAAGCAGGCGGCCATCGGAGATGCGCCGCCGGACGTGCGCTTTTCAGACGTCCTTGGGCGCCTCCCAGACCAGGCTCCGGCGCCATCGCGCGCGAAGCAGGTCGCGCCGCTCCGGGTATTTTTCCTCGTGATACACCGCCTCGACGACACGGTCGGTTCGAAAGCTGCGGAAATCCCGCCGCAGTTCGCACCATGCCGCCAAAATCCGCACTGCTTCGTGATAGCCGATGGCGATCGGCCAGATCGTTCGTTCGCTGCCGCGGCCGTGTTCGTCGCGATAGTTCAGCGTGATCTTCTTGCCCTCGTGAATCTGCGCGCGCGTTCGCACCATGTCGATGCGGTCGGGTTCCCGGTTCCAGACGGGACGCGCGCGGCTCGCGGGTTCGAGCACGAACGGCCTCAGCCGCTCGGGAACGGTGTCGGCGATTTTCGCCATCAGGTCCTGCGCGGCGCGCGCCAGCACTTCGTCGGCATGGCTGGCGACCCATTGTGCGCCGAGCACCGCCGCCTCGATCTCGTCGGGCGTGAGCATCAGCGGCGGCAGGTCAAATCCCTTCTCCAGGATATAGCCCATGCCGGCCTCGCCGCGGATCGGCACGCGCTGCTCGATCAGGGTCGCGATGTCGCGGTAGACCGTGCGTTTGGAGGTCTCGAGTTCGGCGGCGATCGCATCCGCCGTCAGCGGCTTTCGGGTTCGCCGAAGCACCTGAATGATCTGGAACAGCCGGTCGGCACGTCTCATGGCGCGTCTCGTTCGTCTCGTGGCTGGCAGCTTTGGCGGAGGCCGCTATCCGATGCTGACAGCATGTTGGCAGCAGGGGGTCAGTATAACGGGACAACACTCCAACGAAGAGGATTTTGTCCATGATGATTATCTATGGCCTCGACTTCTGGACGGCGGTTTCGCCACTGCTGACACCACGGTGGCAGCAGGGCATGGCTAGCCTGAAGCGCCTGTTCAAGAAATCGGGAGCGCTCAATTGATCACCCTCTATGGCTTCGGCCCAGGTTTCGGCTTGCCGGAAAAAAGCCCGTTTGTGACCAAGACCGAGGTCCAGCTGAAGATGGCCGGCATCGCCTACCGCAAGGAAAAGGCGATGCCGCCGGCTTCGCCCAAGGGGCAATTGCCCTATATCGTCGATGACGCCGAAAGCATCGCCGATTCGACCTTCATCCGCGCCCATGTCGAGGGCAAATACGGCTACGATTTCGACGCCCCGCTCAGCCTGCAGGCGCGGGCGCAGGCCTGGGCGTTCGAACGGATGATCGAGCATCACGTCTATTGGGCGCTGGTCGGCGCACGCTGGGTCGATCCTGACAACTTCGCCAAGGGTCCTGCGCATTTCTTCGACGGCGCGCCCGAGCATATGCGGGAAAAACTCTGCGAGGACGCACAATTCCGCGTGGCCGAGAACTATCTCCTGAGCGGTCTCGGCCGCCATGCCCCGGACGAGGACGTCGACCTCGCGCTGCGCTCCTTGTTTGCGCTGTCGGTGCAACTTGGCGACAAGCCGTACCTGATGGGGGACACGCCCTGCGGCACCGATGCCACCGCGTTTGCAGTGCTGGCCGGAATCCTGACGCCCTTCTTCACCTCGCCCCTGCGCGAGCGCACCGAGCACTTCCCGAATCTCACCGCCTATGTCGACCGGATGATGCAGCACTATTATCCGGATTTTGCCTGGAACCCGCTGCGCCAGGCCGCGTGAGAGATTTCGGGATAACGCGCCGTCATTCCGGGGCGATGCAACGCCTCGAACCCGGAATCTCGAGATTCCGGGTTCGCATCTTCGATGCGCCCCGGAATGACGATACCGACACCAATCGCATTTCAATGCGCTGGAGCAGGCGCGCCCTTCAACGCCGCCAGCTCCGCCTCCAGTTCCGCGATCCGCGCATCGCGGGCGGCCAACGCCGCCGCGACGTCGGCGGCGTCGAACTTCTGCGGGATATGCTGTGGGCAGTTGGTGTCCCAGGCTGAAATCCTGAACAGGATGACCTGTTCGGGGCGCGCCTTGTAGCCCTGCGGCATCAGCGATTGCAGCAGCGCCGGATCGTCGTCGACCACGCGCGCCTCGCCCCAGATCTTGACGCGGCGCCGACGCGCATAGTCCATCAGGAAGATGTGGGCCTTGTTGTTTTCGGACAGATTGCCTTGCGTGATGTATTGCCGGTTGCCGCTGTAATCGGCGAATGCCAGCGTGTTCTTGTCGAGAATCCGGATGAACCCCTTCGGCCCGCCGCGATGCTGGATATAGGGCTGGCCGTCCGCGCTGGCGGTCGCGAAATATAGGCTGTTGGCGTCGGCGAGGAACGCGGCGAGATGTTCGTCGACCTCGGTGCGCCAGCCGCCGCGCGCCTCGACGTGGGCGTAAGCCTCGCGCGATCCCTTGGCGGTCTGAATCGCCTTCACCGCCGGGGTGAACGCGACGTCGCTCGAATAAGTATGGGTCGCTGACATCGGAAAATCTCCTGAAGTCAAAATCTGCCAGAAATTCTGGAGGTCGGCATTCGCCCGCCTCTCGCCACGCGAAATGGCCCTTTTCCGGATTTAAACAATCCGGCGCATTGACACTTCATAATTGCAATATAGGAAATAATCCAATGGATCGCCTCGATGCCATGCAGGCCTTTGTCGCGGTCGCCGACCTCAAGGGGTTTGCGCCGGCGGCGCGCAAGCTGCATCTGTCGCCATCGGCGGTGACGCGGCTGATCGCGGCGCTGGAGGAGCGCCTTGGCGCGCGGCTGTTGCAGCGGACCACCCGGCAGGTCGCGCTGACCGACGTCGGCGCGCGCTATCTGGAGCGGGTGCGGCGCATTCTCAGCGATGTCGAGGAAGCCGAAGGCGCCGCCGAGGGCGAGCGCACGCTGCCGAGCGGACGGCTGGTGGTCTCCGCGCCGGTCGGCTTCGGGCGCCTCCATGTCAGCCCGGTGATGTCGGCCTATCTGAAACGCTTTCCCGAAGTCTCCGGCGAACTGCGGCTTTCGGACCAGATGATCAACCTGGTGGAAGACGGCGTCGATC
>JBAUUA010001128.1:0-2311 GCA_049582465.1 Bradyrhizobium sp.
CTCGATGCCGAACGCATCGCGGTGCGCGAGGGATTTGGCTATGGCGGTCCGCATTTCCCACTGGCGCATCACTACGCGACCGAAGGCGAGCAATGGATGTATGGCCGCGGCTCGCATGACCGCCTGACCGATTCCGGCGACTGGAGGGAGCAAATCGTCCTCGCCGAGCATCGCTATATGCGCGAGGATTTGCGCCTCGGCCTTTCGTTGCTGGTGTCGGCCGCCGAACTGGCCGGCGTTGCGACGCCGCTGGCGAGGGCTTTTCTCGCCATTGGCGGTGCAATCTGCGGCGAGGACTTTTTGGAGGACGGGCGCACGCTGGCTAGCCTCGGCCTTGGTGGCCTCGGCCGCGAGAAATTGCAACGCCTGTTGCGCGAGGGATTTGGCCAATGACCGCGGTTCGTCCCTTGGTCGCCTGTCTCGGCGCCGGCCGCATGGGCCGCGGCATCGCGGTGGCGTTTGCCTATGCCGGCCACGCCGTCACCATGATCGACGTCAAGGCCCGCTCCGCGGAACAATTCGCGGCGCTCGAAGCCGAGGCACTCGGCGAGGTCAGGAAGACGCTGGCAAGCCTGGCGCGGTTCGGCTTGCTGACGGAGAAGGACGCCGATGCGGTGATCGCCCGCGTCTCCGTTGCGCCAGCACAGGACATGGCGACAGCGCTTGCCGGCGCCGGCATCGTGTTCGAAGGCGTGCCCGAGGTGGTCGACCTCAAGCGCGAGGTGCTGGCGGCGGCCTCAAAATGCGTCGGGCCTGAGGTGATCATCGCCTCGACCACGTCGACCATTCTGGTCGACGATATCTCAGGCTCGGTCGAGCGCCCCGAGCGCTTCCTCAACGTCCATTGGCTCAACCCGGCCTATCTGATCCCGCTGGTCGAGATTTCGCCGGGCGCCGCAACCGATCCGGCCGTCATCGCGCGTGTCAAAACCCTGCTGGAAGGCGTCGGCAAGGTGCCGGTGGTATGTGCCGCCACGCCCGGCTTCATCGTGCCGCGAATCCAGGCGCTCGCCATGAACGAGGCGGCGCGGATGGTGGAGGAAGGCGTCGCCAGCGCGGAGGATATCGACAAGGCGATCCGATACGGCTTCGGTTTCCGCTACGCGGTGCTGGGCCTGCTGGAGTTCATCGATTGGGGCGGCGGCGACATTCTCTATTACGCCAGCCGCTATCTCGAGGGTGCACTGGGCAGCGACCGCTACCGCGCGCCCGAGGTGATCTCGCGCAACATGCGCGACGGCCGCATCGGCATGCGCACCGGCGCCGGCTTCCTCGATTATTCCGGCCTCGATGTCGATGCCTATCGCGAGCAGCGCCTCGCGGCGATGGTCGAACTGCTCCGTCATTTCGGCCTGGCGCGACCGCCGGTACTGGATCGGGACTAAAGCGTCTTCGAGCGAAGTGGAGACCGGTTCGCGTGAAGAAACCGCGTCGACACAAGAATCCAGAGCTTCGGTTCTGATTTAACTAGAACCGAAGCTCTAGCCGAACACGTCCTGCAGCACGCCCTCGCGGACCACGGCGACGCCGTCCAGCTCGATCGTGGTTCCCATCATCGGCAGGTCAAAATGCCCGGCGGTATGGCGGCCGGCGAATTCATTGGCGCCGGTGGAGAACAGGAAGTTGCCGGAAACCGCGCGCAGCTCGGTGCCGTTGGTATCGCGCTGGTCATACATCGTCAGCGCCTCGTAACGCGCGCCGGGATTCATGCCGAACCCGACATGCGATACCGCATAGGCCTAGCGGTCGCCCCAGGCGGCCAGATACGCGCGCATCATGGTGGCGTCGGCGCCTTCGCCTTCGAGATCGGTGACGTAATCGTCCTTCAGCGTCATCTTGATGGGCGAGGTCAGATAACGCTTGAAGGTGAGGTTGATGTCGCCTGCTGCCATCACCAGCGTACCGTTGACGGTACCGCTCTTGGGGAAACTGACGACGATGCCGCCAGGCCAGTGCGCCAGCGTGCCCGGCCTGTCGGTCCAGCCCCAGACACCGACCGTGGAGGCGCCGACCATGTCGACGTCCAGATCAGTCCCCGCTTTAGAAGTCACGCGCATGCGCTTGGTTCCGCGCAGCATTTTTGTCGCCGCCCGCACGCGCTTTTCCAGCGCAAGGTCGGGCACCATACGCTCGAGCGCCTCGGGATGTTCATTGGAAATATTGAGAATACGCGCGCCCGCTTTCAGGATTTCCGGCGTCTCCGCCGCGTGCATCAGCCCTTCGATGGTGCAATCGACCACAAAGCCCGCCTGCTGCAGCGCCGTGATGACAGGCCCAAGCCGCTGGATCGCGATGCTGGCGCCGGTCGATC
>JBAUUA010001129.1:0-4537 GCA_049582465.1 Bradyrhizobium sp.
CGAACTCACCGTGCGCGATCCGCAGATTTGCCTTTTCGACCGCGGTGTAGACGCGGTTATCGGCCAGGCGGAACGCCACCGTCGCATCGTCAAGCGCGACCGCCGTTGGCTTTGCGGTGACATCCGCCTGCACGCGTTTCCCCGATACACATTGTTGCGGGGTACGCATTACCGCGCTGTCTCAGACAATTCAACCGTTCGCGGCCATAGGCAAGCGCCGCGTCGGCTTGTAGAGTCCCAATTTGAATTTGGGCCCTTTAGCCAGAAGCGGACGAGCAAGATGCCAAGGCCGATGAAAGTCAAAATTTTCATGGATGCGGGCGCAAGCGCGATCGAGGGGCAGATCAACGCCTGGCTGGACGACTTGGGTTCGGCGACCATCATAAAGATGGAAACGGTGGTTACCGCGGTTGCCGAGAAGCCCAATGATGGGACCCATCCCTGCATCGTCGTGACCGTATGGTATGAGCCGCCAGCGTCAAATTAGGACACGACCCGTCGGCTTGGTGGCTTCCCGGCAGTGTGATAGTCCCAACAAATGACCGCCGCCCCGCCACTGATTGCATATGCGCATGTCGGCAAGAGCTTTGATGGCGGCCGCGGGGCAAAGCCTGTTTTGGCCGTCGACGACGTCTCGCTCGAGGTTGCCGAGGGCGAATTTCTCGCCATCGTCGGCGGCTCCGGTTCCGGCAAGACCACGCTGTTGCGGCTGGCGAACCGGCTGATCGAGGCCGATTCCGGCCACATCACGGTCGAGGGCGAGGACGTGCGCGCGGTCGATCCGGTCGCGCTGCGCCGCCGTATCGGTTATGTCTTCCAGAGCGGCGGACTGTTTCCGCATCTTTCCGTCGCCGGCAATATCGGGATCACGCCAAAACTATTGGGTAAGCCGGCGCCGGAGATTTCCGCGCGGGTGGACGAATTGCTCGACCTGGTGCGACTCGACCGCGCGCAATATCGCGACCGTTTTCCGCATGAGCTGTCGGGCGGCCAGCGCCAGCGCGTCGGCGTTGCGCGAGCGCTGGCGGCGCGGCCAAAGATCGTGCTGATGGACGAGCCGTTCGGCGCACTCGATCCCCTCACCCGCGACGCGCTCGGCGACGATTATCGCGCCTTGCACAGCAAGCTCGGCCTGACCACCGTCATGATCACCCATGACATGACGGAAGCGATCCTGCTCGCCGATCGCATCGCGGTGATGCGCGGCGGAAAACTGCTGGCGCAGGGCACGCCGACGGAGCTTGCCAAAAGCGGCGAGGCTTACGTCGGCGAACTCCTGCGGACGCCGCGGCGGCAGGCCGAGCGGCTCAACGAACTCTTGCCGCGGGATGGCGCGGCATGAGCCTGTTCTCCGATCCGCGCTGGAGCGAGGCGCTGGCGCATCTGCCGGATTATCTCGGCAACCATGTCCGCGTCAGCGTCACGGCGCTGGTGCTCGGGCTTGTCGTCAGCCTGCCGTTGGCGATCGCCGCGCGCAACCACGCGTTCATGCGCGGCGCGCTGCTCGGCCTTGCTTCGATCGTGCAGACGGTGCCGGGTCTTGCGCTGCTCGCGCTGTTCTATCCGCTGCTGCTGGCGCTGGCGTCGCTGTCGCTGGCCTGGTTCGGATTTGGCTTTTCCGCATTCGGCTTCCTGCCGGCGGTGCTGGCGCTCGCGCTCTATTCGATGCTGCCGGTGCTGCGCAACACCATCACCGGGCTGCAAGGCGTCGATGCAAGCCTGATCGAGGCCGCTCAGGGCGTCGGGATGACACCGCGGCAGTCGCTGTTCACGGTGGAACTGCCGCTGGCGCTGCCGGTCATCATGGCGGGCATCCGCACCGCGGCGGTGTGGGTGATCGGCACCGCGACGCTGTCGACCCCGATCGGCCAGACCAGCCTCGGCAATTACATCTTTGCAGGATTGCAGACGCAGAACTGGGTGTTCGTACTGTTCGGCTGCCTCGCCGCCGCGGTGCTGGCGCTCGCGGTCGATCAATTGCTGGCCTTGATCGAGACCGGCATCCGCGACCGCAGCCGCCTCCGCGCCGCGCTCGGTGTCGCCGGCATTGCCGCGCTGGTCGCGGCAACGCTGGTGCCGACGCTGGCGCGCTCGCCGTCGAGCTACATCGTCGGCGCCAAGACCTTCGCCGAGCAATATGTGCTGTCGGCGCTGATCGCGCAGCGGCTGCAGGCGGCGGGACTTATCGCGACCACCCGCGAAGGCCTCGGCTCCAACGTCATCTTCGATGCGCTGGTGACCAATGATATCGACGTCTATGTCGATTATTCCGGCACGCTGTGGGCCAACCAGTTTCACCACACCGACATCAAGCCGCGCGAGCAACTGCTCGCCGAGCTGAAGGCGACGCTGGCGCGGCAAAAGGTGACGCTGCTCGGCGAACTCGGTTTCGAGAATGCCTACGCGCTGGTGATGCCGCACAAGCGCGCCGAGGCGCTCGGCATCCGCTCGATCGCCGATCTCGCCTCGCATGCGGGCACGCTATCGATCGCTGGCGACTACGAATTCTTCTCGCGGCCGGAATGGGCCGGGCTGCAGCAGGCCTATGGCTTGAAATTTCGTGCGCAGCGGCAGATGCAGCCGGATTTCATGTACGCCGCAGCCGCCTCCGGCGAGGTCGACGTCATCGCGGGCTATACCTCGGATGGATTGATCGCGAAATACGATCTTCTGGTGCTGGACGATCCCAAGCACGCGATCCCGCCCTATGACGCGATCGTGTTGCTGGCACCGAAACGTGCCAATGATCAAGCGTTGCGCAACGCGGTGACCCCGCTGCTCGGCAAGATCGATATCGCTGATATGCGCGAGGCCAATTTGCGCGCCGCCGGCGGCAATGGCGAATCATCGCCGTCAGTGGTGGCGCGCTGGCTGTGGGGCAAGATCGAGAAGCGATAAGTACCCGCCAGCATGACCGGATCGGAGAACCGTCGATCTCGCGACACGTCCTCGATTGCTTGATCTCACGCTCAGGTCAGCCGCACTGACTTGTTGACGTGGATCAATGAGAGCGCCGGGGACCGATATGCAGTGAGGAATTCTGTTCACCCAGCCAGGGAGTTCTTGAAATGAGTGAGGTTGGAAAATCTGAACTTATCTCGCGGCGCGAAGCTCTTCTTGGATTAGCGGCCGCATTCGGCCTCGTAACGTTCACGACCTTGCTGACATCGGACGTCCAGGCTCAGACCTTGGGGATGGAACGGCGTCATGAACGGCGTTTAGCACGCACGGAGAGACGCCAAGAGCGCCGAACGGCTCGCACCGAGCGACGTGTGGAACGCCGGACAGGGCGAACCGAACGGCGCGAGGAGCGGCACTACTGAACGATGCCGAAGGCGGGACGCAGCCGATCAATCGGCTATGGGCGGCGACATGCTCATGGGCCACGGTGAGTGTCACCGTGAGCGTCCAACGCCTTCGCGACGCGCCGACCGACCTGCTCACCAGATGACGTTGCCAAACCATCCAAATGGCTGCCGCCGCGCCACCAGGACGATCGGTGGCGCGCGTCGCTTTGCAATTTTGCGCTGGCGTGGACGCTTTGCGTCCCGCTTTTTTGAATCGGATGGTTGCAGCTGTTTCGCATCGGATGGCTGCAGCTGTGCAAATGCCTCCCGCGCCGGCACCTTCGCGGCGACATCTGCGATCGCCGTCGGCGCGACGACGCTTGCGTCCGTGTTGGCGATCTGCGCGGAAACGATCGTCGGGAAGCTGGTGTCATAGACGATGCGCTCCGGCCATTTTTGATCGGAATGAATCCGGATCAAGGGCACATCGGCAGCCGCCTCGTGCGCAACCGGTAATTTCGGCAGATACGCGTCCGAAATAAACAGCAGCGCGAGCAATACTCCGCCCACATAGAAGAAATAACGCGCAAGGGGCATTCGATACTCCGTCCCCCTTGCGCCTACTACAAGGTTTTCCCTGGCGAGCATTGATCGATGTCAAGCTGCGACCAACACGTGTCGGCGCTTTCGCGTCATGGCCGCTCAAGTTCTCCGAATTTCTTTGATTTGTTTTCGGCGTTGCGATTCCTCCGGCAAATTCCTGCAACACCGAACCGGTTTTCCGCATTCAGCAACGCTCCGAGCCTATGAGACACCAGCGGCCTTGGAATACCGCTTCGTCGATTTGGAAAGTCAACAAGCCTGACCCTCTGGCCTTTTTGCAGTCATACTTGAAAAACGGACTGTTGCCTTTCGAGCACGGGATTTCGGGGGCAAGTGAACTAGGATTCGGACTGGAAGTGGAATCAAGCGCAATGTCTGCAACCAAATATTTGCGGTCGCGAGAAGCGACGGCAATGGAGGGGATAAGATGAAAAAGTTTTTGTTGGCTACAGTTGGCCTGGCAGTGCTCGGCATGGCCGCTCCCGCGTCGGCTGCCGATCTGGCAGCGCGTCCCTACACCAAGGCGCCGCCGCCGATGCTGGCTCCGATTTACGACTGGACCGGCTTCTACATCGGCGCGAACGGCGGCTGGGGCAGCGCCCACAACTGCTGGAGTGCGGGCCCAGTGGGTGGAGTACTAGTTGCAG
>JBAUUA010001130.1:0-1768 GCA_049582465.1 Bradyrhizobium sp.
GGAACGTGCCCGTGGTGAGCGTCGCCGCCATCTTCCAGAAGGATCCGCAGGTTTTCCTGACCCATCCGGAATCGAAGATCACCAAGCTCGAACAGCTCAAGCCGTTGACGCTGTTCGTGTCCAAGGAAGGCATTACGAGCTATTTCCAGTGGCTGAAATCCGAATACGGCTTCAGCGAAGCGAAGGTCAGGCCCTACACCTTCAATCCGCAGCCGTTCATCGCCACCCCGCAAAGCGCGATGCAGGGCTATGTCACGTCGGAGCCGTATGCGGTCGAAAAAGCCGCCAAATTCAAGCCGGGAATCATCCTGCTGGCGGATTACGGCTTCAACACCTACTCGACCCTGATCGAGACCCGCCGCGAATTGACCGACAAGAAGCCCGATCTGGTTCAGCGCTTCGTCGACGCCTCCATCATCGGCTGGTACAACTATCTCTACGGCGACAATGCGCCGGGCAACGAACTGATCAAGAAGCTCAATCCGGAAATGACCGACGAACTGCTGGCCTTCTCCATCGCCAAGATGAAGGAATATGGAATTGTCGACTCCGGCGACACCCTGACCAACGGCATCGGCGCCATGAGCGACGATCGGACCACGAGTTTCTTCGACAAGATGGTGCGCGCCGGCGTGGTCCGTCCCGACGTCGAATTCCGCAAGGCCTATACGCTTCGCTTCATCAACAAGGGTGTCGGCCTCGATCTGCGGCCGAAGAAATAACCACGCGATGCCGCAATCCGCAGCCTTGACCGAAGCAGACACGGCCGGCCTCGCCGTGAGCCTGCGCGCCGTCACCAAGGTGTATGAGTCCGGCGTCGCGGCGCTGGGACCGTTCGATCTCGACGTGCGCAAGGGCGAGTTCGTCTCGCTGCTCGGGCCGTCCGGCTGCGGAAAATCGACCGCGCTGCGGCTGATCGCGGGACTCAGCGCGCCGACCTCCGGCAGCGTCGGCGTCGCGCAACGCAGCGGAGAGGCGCGTGGCGCGGCGGGCATAGGCTTCGTGTTCCAGGAGCCGACGCTGATGCCGTGGACCAGCGTGCGCGAGAATGTGCGGCTGCCGCTGAAACTCGCGCATGCGCCGGCGGCCGAGGCGGATGGCCGCGTCGATGCGGCGTTGAGGCAGGTCGGCCTTGCCGAATTCGCCGACGCCTACCCCCGCGAATTATCCGGCGGCATGAAGATGCGGGCCTCGCTGGCGCGCGCGCTGGTCACCGATCCCGACATTCTGCTGATGGACGAGCCGTTCGCGGCACTGGACGAAATCACCCGCTTTCGGCTGAACAACGATCTGCTGGCGCTGTGGCGTAATCTGCGCAAGACCGTCATCTTCGTCACGCATTCGGTGTTCGAGTCGGTATATCTGTCGCAGCGTGTGGTGGTGATGACCTCGCGGCCCGGACGTCTCAGTGCCGAGATCTGCATCGATGTCGCCGAGCCGCGGACCGAGGAATTTCGAACCTCCGCCGCCTATGCCGGCTATTGCCGCGAAGTTTCGAAGGCGCTGGCGCCGTCCTATTCGGGGCGGTCAGGCTCGTGACTTCGTTGCAGACACCGCCGCTGTCGCCACGCCAGGCCGCGCCCGAGCCGGCCGGCCTGCGCCTTGCACGCATCCTGCTTCCCATCGTCATGCTCGCCGCCGGCATTGCGGCGTGGGAACTCGTGGTGCGCATCAACCATCTCCCGCCTTATCTGCTGCCGGGGCCGGTCGCGGTGTTCAGAACACTGATCGTCGATTGGCAGGTGCTGTTTCAATCGCTGCTGACGAC
>JBAUUA010001131.1:0-6546 GCA_049582465.1 Bradyrhizobium sp.
GCCCAGCACCGCGGGCGCCGGGTTGAACATCCCGCCCAACGGGGCGCGGCTATGTCGTTGGCTCGGCGTCGACCTCGACGGCGGGGATAACAAGGGCCCCGATGGGGTGATCGACGGTGGCCGGGCGGCAATTCTGGAGTCGACACGGCAGTTCAACGCGGATGGGAGCGTGACAAAGAGGCCGTTCGATCATGTCACAGCCGCGTGCGACGGCGCCGGGTTTCATCACATGCACAGGCTGGACCTGTTGATGTGCCTGTATAAGCGGGTGTTCGAGTTCGGTCCCGACAGCGGGGCGCCGTGCCCGATCACCGTGCACATGGACTGCAGGCTGTCACAGTTGTGTCAGACCGCCGGTGAGGTGACGGCGACCTTTTCGAATGGTCGAACCGCCACGGGAGAGGTTCTCGTGGGTGCGGACGGGATCAACTCTGCCACGTTGCAGCTGGCGTGGCCGAACCCACGTCCCAAGCGCTGGACTGAGGTGACCTGCTTTCGTGGACTCATTCCGCGGACGGTGGTCGCCTCGCTCCGCAAGGCTGACGGCAGCCCGCTGGATCACAATCCCATCGACTCCTTCAGCATGGACCGCCATCGGAACGACAAGAGCGGGGCGACGACATACTGGGTGCGCGGCGGCGAGTTGTTGAACGTGTGGATCGCCCGTTATGAGCCCGACTCTGCCGCGTTCGAGCAGGAGGAGGGTGACTGGTTTCCCGTCAGTCAGGAGGAGATCCTTCGCGAGGTGGGCGAGGCATTCAAGGGGAGTGCCAGTAGAGACGACCTGCTCGCTCTGGCTGGGGCGATCGTTCGTCCGACGAAGTGGGGCCTCTATGATCGTGACGCGCTCGAAACCTGGGTGCAAGGCCGTATCTGTCTGCTTGGGGACGCGGCGCACCCGATGCTTCCGACGTTTGGCCAGGGCGCCGCGCAGTCCTTCGAGGACGCCGCCGCGCTCGCCAGCGCCTTCGCCCTGCACAAGCGCGATGTGGCTACAGCCATGTTGCATTACGAGCGCGTGCGGCACTATCGCGCTACCCGCTTCCAACTCGGCTCCAAATTCGCCTTCGATCACTTGCGGGCCAAGGACACCGCTGAGCAGAAGGCGCTACTAGAGAAACTCGACGAGCGAGTGAGCCCGGCCTTTGCCCACGACAAGCGCGGCGGCGAGGACGACTCCTGGATCTACGCGTACGACGCCCGCAAGATCGGCACCGAATTGCCTTACAAGAGATTAGGGCCGTGGGACTTCCGCCGAGCCGCCAAAGCCAACTACGCCACAATTACCGGCAAGCTCTGGACGCCAGCGGCTCTCGCCAACGGTACACGCCCCGTCACGCGCGAAGAGGTCGCCCTGCACAACACCCGAGACGACTGCTGGGTCATCATATCAGGAAAAGTTTACGACATTACCGAGTGGGCACCCCATCACCCTGGTGGCGCCGGAATCGCCCGAATGTACGCCGGCAAGGAAGCCACCGCAGAATTCGGGGACTACCACAGTGCCGAGGCTGTCGCGCACATGGCTCATTTTTGCATCGGCAACCTCCTCGAGACCTAACCACCTTGCCATGACTGGCCGCGCTGACAGGCCAGCATTTCCAGCGCGCCGCATCGCGCGGAGTCGACTACGTCCGCTACGAGCTGCTCACTGTAAATCTGAAGTCACGTTTGCACCGTCGGCTCTCTTTTTGCGACTGGCTCCTCGTGGCGCAAAGCGGCCGTTCATGCGCCAGGCTGCTACCACGCAGCTTGCTGTCGATCGCCAGATTGACATGGTTAGGTCGCGAGCGCGGCGAGGGCGACCCGGTTCGGACAGCCGTGAAGCAGCGCGACACCGCAGCGTGGTCAATGTGATCGACGCGCTACGCAAGAGCCTGAACGATGCCGGCAACGGTGGCACCTCGCAGCCGGCCGAGGGCCGCAAGTCCAAGAAGGCGGCATCGGGCCAGCGCGAAATGCTGATGGCGATATCCGGCAAGGGCCGGGACAAGGCGAAGCCAGCAGCCAAGGAGACAAAGCGTTCGGCCCGTTAGCGCCTTTGCATATTGGTTTTCGCGCGCACTTTGCCGGCAGCCGAAAGCAGGATCGAATCCGAGCGGCCCTTCACGTGATCGATGAAGGCACGCAGTTTCGGCATCATTTGATGACGGCTGGGATAGTAGAGAAACACACCCGGCGCCATGGGCGCGAAGGGTTCCAGCACGGGCACGAGTTTCCCCGCTTTTACCGCGGCGGCAGCGATCGGCTCGGGCACCTGCGCAAGGCCCAATCCTTCGACGGCCGCCCCAAGCATTGTGGGCATGTCGTTGGCAATAAGAGGTCCTGAAACGATGACTTCGACGGCCTCGTTGCCGTTGACGAAGGACCAGGGCGCGATCGACCCGTTCGAACGGCGCATGCGCAGGCAGGCGTGCCGGCGCAGATCGTCGATGAGTTCCGGCCGCTGCCGCCGACGCAGATAGTCGGGACTGCCGACCACCGTCAGCGGGTGCGACGGCGTCAGACGCACCGCGATCATATCGGCCTCGATGAACTGGCCTTGCCGGATGCCGGCGTCAAACCCTTCCGCAGCGATATCGACCAGATCCGCGCTTGCGACGATCTCCACCTCGACATCGGGATAGGCTCTGCAAAACGACGCGATCAGCCGCTCCAGCAGGATCGGCACCACCGCCCGCGGCACCGTGAGGCGCAACAGCCCGGCAGGCCGCTGCCCAAGGTCGCGCGCAACCTCGCTTGCGGCGACAAGCTCCTCGAAGGCGGGCTTTGCGCGCAACAGAAATCGTTCACCGGCTTCGGTCAACCCGACACTACGGGTCGTGCGGATGAAGAGCGCCGCGCCGACGCGCGCCTCGAGTGCACGTACGGCCTGGCTGATCGCCGACGGAGTCACCCCGAGTTCGGCGGCTGCCCTGCGAAAACTGCGGTGCTGGGCAACGCTCAGGAACGCCTCCACGCCGTCGAGTGCGCCCTGCCTGACTGTGAAGTTCTGCTTCATAGCCCGTCAACGTTCTCACGAATAGACACTCGCGGAAAGCAGCCGCATATTGGACTTGCGAGCGGGAGTCACGCCGACGTCGAGACCCCGGATTCGCGACAATCAAGGGAGCAACACCATGCGAGACGCGATGTTTTCCCGACGCGACATGCTCTGGGCGGGGGGCGCGCTCGCCGTCGACGCGGCTTTCGCGGAGCCGCTCAAGGCTGCCGCCGCCGAGCCCAGCGGGGCTGGCCGAGAGCCGACATCCTGCGTGGATTCGGCGACGCCCGAGGTGACGCATCGGATGATCGAGACGAACGGCATCCGCTTGCACGTCGCCGAGCAGGGTGAAGGCCCGCTCGTCATCCTCTGCCACGGCTTTCCCGAATGCTGGTATTCCTGGCGCCATCAACTCCCGGCGCTCGCGAAGGCTGGGTTCCGTGCGGTGGCTCCCGACTTGCGTGGCTATGGGCGAAGCGACCGTCCGGAGGGCGTGGAGCAGTACACGATTCTCGATGACATCGGCGACATCGTGGATCTCGTCGATGCTCTCGGTGCCAAGCAGGCGGTGATCGCCGGCCACGACATCGGCGCCGCGATAGCATGGCAAACGGCGCTTCTGCGCCCCGACCGTTTCCGTGCTGTTATCGCGCTCAGCCCGCCGTTCCGCTCGCGGGGGTTTGGCGATGCGGGGCCACCGACGACGCTCATGCCACGGACCGAGGACGCTATCTTCTACCAGCTCTTCCTCCAGAATCCCGCGGCCGAGGCAGGGCTCGGGCGCGACCTGCGTCTCACCTTCCGTTACCAGTTCTACAATTTGTCGGGCGACAGGCCACCGTCCGCGGGCGTTGGAGAGCTTCCGCCCGGGATGATGCCTCGGAAGGGCGGCTTCATGACCGATCCGCCGTCCTTGCCGGCCTGGGTCACCGAGTCCGACATCGATGTTTACGTCAAGGAATACGCGCGGAGCGGATTTCTTGGTCCGCTCGCCTGGTGGCGCAACATCGATCGCGGCTGGGACTTGATGGCTCCCTTCGCCGGCGCGGCGGTAACCGTCCCCGCGCTGTACATCGCGGGCGACCGGGATTTTGTTGCCAGCGTTTTCTCAGAGGACATCGCGAAGCAGTCGGCACTGGTCCCCAAGCTCCGGCCCCCGATCATGCTGCCGGGCTGTGGCCATTGGACCCAGCAGGAACGTGCTCCGGAGGTGAGCGCCGCGATGATCGACTTCCTTCGGAGCTTGTAGGTGCTGTTGCAGGTGCCCGTCACCCGGCGGCCCGATGAAATTCACCATTCGTAGCAGGCGCCTCGGGCCAGACTGTCTTCGAGCCATTTCTGTTGGAGCAGGCACATGACCGCGCAATTGTTTCTAACCTATCTGGTTCTCGTCGTCGTGGCGGTGATCGGCGTTTCCGCCGCCTATCTTCCGCGCCGGATGACATTTGCCATCATCGCGGGGCTTGCGATCTGGCTCGCTTATGTTGGCCTGTTCAGCGCTCTCGGCTACATGCGCGATCCGTCGCTACGGCCGCCCGGCATCGTCTGGCTGATTGGCCCCTTCCTTCTGTTCGTTGTCTTCGTGGTTCGCTCCAATATGGGGGCACGGGTAGCGGCCGCCATTCCGCTCTGGCTTATCGTCGGATTCGAGAGTTTCCGCATCGGCGTCGAGCTTTTGATCCACCGCCTTTGGGAGGACGGCCTCGTGCCGAAGCTGCTCACCTACGCGGGCGGTAACGTCGACATGTTCGTCGGCTTGTCGGCCCCAATCATCGCCTGGATTGTCGCCAGGGGACGGCTTGGGCTGAGGCTCGCCATGGGCTGGAACGTGCTCGGGCTGCTGTCTCTCGCCAACGTCGCGGCAAGCTCCATGCTCACTGGCCCCTTGAAACTGATCAGCACCGAGGTGCCGAACGTGGCGATGGGGTTCTTCCCCTACAGTTTCATTCCGGGCTTCCTGGCCCCGCTTGCTGTCACCCTTCACGTGCTCGCTATCCGTGCCATTGCAACCCTGCTCCGGGATGCGCGATCGCCTGCATCGGGCATCTCCACGTCGACGAGTTGAAGATCCGCGACAACAGCCTGAAGGCTTAGAGGAACCTTACAATGACCGATATCCTTGATGACGTGCGCGACCACTATCGCGCGACCGGCTTGACCGAGCGGCTGAAGACGGCGCTGATGGCCCTCGGATCGGAGGATCAGCGGCTCACGCCCGAGCAGCTTGGCGCCCTCGACCAGTTTCACACCCGTGGGCTCGCAGCGACCGCCGAGCTTGCCAAGTTGGCTGGGATCAGCGCCGACATGTCGGTTCTTGACGTCGGTTCGGGCGTCGGCGGACCGGCGCGCTTCCTGGCTGCCACCTACGGCTGCCGGGTGACGGGGGTCGACCTCAGCGAGCCATTCGTGGATGCCGCGCGCTATCTGACCCAGCGCACGGGCCTGAGCGGGCAGGTCTCGTTCCAGACCGCCAGCGCGCTGGAGCTTCCGCTTGACGACGGCCGTTTCGACATCGCGTTGCTGCAGCACGTGGCGATGAACATCTCCGACCGACCGCGGCTCTACCGCGAGACCCGTCGCGTGCTGAAGTCAAGCGGCAGATTCGCGACCTTCGACGTCGTATCGAACGGCAGTGAGCCGCTTTATCCCGTGCCTTGGGCACGGACGCCGGCGACGAGCTTTCTCATGACAGCTGCTGCGACACGCGATGCGATCGAACAGGCGGGCTTTCGCACATTGACATGGCAAGACGACACGGAGGCCGCCAAAGCCTGGATCACTCAGTTGCGCGCATCGGGGCTGCCGCCTTCGCCAAATCTCGGTGTGGTGATGGGGCCGGACTTCGCCCAGCTATCCGCCAATTTGGGACGAAATTTCCTGGAAGGCCGGATCAGCGCCCTGACCGCCGTGTTCGAGGCCGCGTGAACGACTGCTGATCGGAGGACAAATGAGCAGGAGCCCTGAAATGCTGGATCTGGTTAGCACAGTTACCGACACGGCCGCCTACTCGGCCCCGACCGCGTCTGCTCAAGTGTGGTTCGCTGGTGGTGAGCGCGTCGGCTACGACCCCGGAGCCCATGCTATCGTTGCGGCGCAAGGCGCGCCGCTCAATATTTTCTTGAGGCGCGAGGGAGATCTTGCGCACGCCGTCTCCTTCCTGCCGGGATTCCCCGATGGTTCCTTCGGGTGGGCAAAGGTTCAGCCGCATTTGCCGAGCGCGGTCGATATGCCGAAACTCTTCGTCGAGTATGTCGGCATGGGCGATAGCGACAAGCCAAAGGACTATGCCTATTCCACAGCGGAACGTACGGATCTCCTCGAAGCGATCTGGCGTGATATCTCAGTTCGGTCAACGACATTGGTCGCTTTCGACTTTTCCTCGCTTGTCGTCTTGGAGCACTTGCGACGCCGGCTTGAGCGCTCAGAGCGGGGCGAACCCGTGGGCGGACCAGACATACGCGGCGTTTTCATCTTCAATGGCGGACTATTCACGGACGGGCACTCCCACCCATGGTACACCACGCCGATCTTGCGCCGGCTCCCCGCCCGAGCCCGTCAGCGCG